>CAIQPA010000663.1 GCA_903873545.1 uncultured delta proteobacterium | reverse complement strand
TTGGCCAGTATCTCGACCAGCTCCACGACGTGGCGCAGATGCTTGATGCCGCGATCATCACCGGCGAGACGCCTCAGCCGGTGCGCGAAGAGCTCTCCGGCAAGTTCAAGTCGGGCGAGATCAGCCGCCTGGTTGTGAGCCGCGTCGCCAACTTCGCCGTCGACCTGCCCGACGCCAACGTGGCCATCCAGATCTCCGGCACCTTCGGCTCCCGCCAGGAGGAGGCACAGCGGCTCGGTCGCGTGCTCCGCCCCAAGACCAACGGCACCAACTCGGCTCGGTTCTACTCGGTTGTGACGCAGGACTCGAGCGAGCAGGACTTCTCTACCCGTCGCCAACTCTTCCTCACGGAGCAGGGCTATCGCTACGAAATCGAGAACTTCAAGCTCTGACCTTCGGGCAGCAAGCGAGCGAGCGGCAACCGAGTTTGCAGAGAGCTGGCGGCTACCCGCCGGCGCCATCGCAAAGTTCGGCGCCTATGCGAGCGGTCTGCAAGAGAGCTCCGAGCGGGCCAACCTCGTCGGCATACTCGACGGCGACCGGTTCGCCGAAGAGCTGCTGCTCGACTCGCTCCGCGCCCTTCCCCTGCTCGACCGCCTAGGCGAGAGCGGAAGCATCATCGACGTCGGCAGTGGGGCCGGCCTTCCGGGCATCCCGCTCGCCATCGCGCGCCCCTCGTGGAAGGTCACCTGTCTCGAACCGCGCCTCAAGCGGGCCCGCTTCCTCACCACCGCCAAGGTGATGGTGGGGCTGCCCCATGTGGAGGTCATCCAGGGCCGGCTCGAAGAGCAGGAGCGGACCTGGGACGTGGCCTGCTCGCGCGCCGTCTTCGAGCCGATGCTCTGGCTGGAGTTGGCCCGCCCCATCGTCCGTGAGCAGGGCCACCTGCTCTGCTATGCCACAGAACGAAACAAGCCCCTCGGCACGGAGGCCGAGAGGCTTGGATGGTCAGAGGTTGCCGAGGTTACCTACCCGGGGCCTGGCGGCGACCGGGTGGTTCTCCTCTACCGCCGCGCTTAGTTCGGGCGGATCGTCAGGACCGTGGTGCCGAGCTGCACTGCGAGGAAGGGACCGGTCGCATCCTTGATGGCATAGACGGTGGCGTTGGCGCCAGCGGTGAGCTCGGGGAGCGTGAAGATCACGTCTGCGGCGAGGTCATTGTTGACGTCGAGGCCCACGGTGTAGGCGCCGGCAGCGATGTCGAGCGTGCCGGTCGCGGATGCGAAGTTGAGGTCGGTGACCAGCGGCGAGGCGCCGCCGAGCCCGTCAATGGCGAGGACGTCAACCTGACCGATGGTGTTGGCCACGTGGACAATCTGGACGCGGACCTGGCCGGCCGCGATGGGCGCAGCGCTGTCATCGAGACGGAGGCCGGCGATCGCGCCAGCGTTGTCGTAGGCGACGAGGGTGTAGAAGGCATCGGCGTCGTAGGCCAGCGAGGGGATGGCGAGGGCGGGCGTGCTCATCATCGGGTCAGCGCCAGCGGCGAAGACGTCGAAGCTGTAGGTGTCCTCGGGGAGCGAGAGGTAGTCGGTGGCCGTGAGGTAGGCGAAGCCGGGTACCGCGAGGGTGCCGCCGGTGTAGATGTCGACGCCGGGAGCCGAGGCGCCGTTGGCGATTGTCGAGGCGTGGAAGACGCGGATGTTGGTCGGGCCGGCATCGGGGAAGATGGGGAGGACGGTGGAGCCGAGCTGACCGGCAAGGAAGGGGCCGTCGACGCCGACGATGGCGTAGAGGTTGGCGACGGTGCCGGCCGGAAGCGCGGGGATGCTGAAGGTCAGGTCGGGCGAGGCGTCGTTGTCGACGTCAAGACCGAGCGTGTAGGCCTGCGCAGGGATCTCGAGGAACTCGCTCGCGGTGCCGAAGTTGAAGTCGACGATGAGCGGCGCCGGTGCGGCGGGGTCGGTGATGTTCCAGATGTCGACCTGGCCCACGCCGTTGGCGATGTGGATGGCGCGAACGCGGATGTTACCGGCGGCCGGCTCGATGGCGGGCTCGTCAAGACGAAGCGCGGCAAAGCTCGCGCCCGACTCGTAGGCGACCGCCGTGTAGGAGGCGTCGGCGGCGTAGTTGAGCGACGGGATCGAGAAGGCGGGGGTGCCGGTCGGGTCTGCGCCAGCGGCGAAGACGTCAAAGGCGTAGTCGCCTTCGGGGACGGTCACGTAGTTGGTCGCAGCGAGAGCCTCGAGGCCCGGGATGACCGCGCTTCCGCCCGTGTAGACGTCGACCGTACCGGCCGACGGCGCGCCGTGGAAGACGCGGATGTTGGTCTCGCCAGCCTGCTCCTGCCCCAGGAGCTCAACCGCCTCGCCAGCGCCGAGATCGGCCACAATGGAGGGGCCGTCGGCATCTGCGATCGCGAACAGGTTGGCCGAGGTGCCGGCGGGAAGCGCAGGCACGTCGATAACGACGTCGGGGGAGGCGTCGTTGTTGAGGTCGATGCCGAGGGCGTAGGCGGCCGCCGGGATTTCAACCTGCGCAGTGGCGCTACCGAAGGCGAGGTTCTCGAAGAGAAGCGCCGGGTTGGCCGCGTCGGTCACATTCCAGATGTCGACCTCAGGCAGGATGCCGGCAGCGTGGATGGCGCGCACACGGATGTTACCGGCACCGATGGTGGCGGTCGACTCGTCGAGACGGAGCGGCGCAATCGCGCCGTCGTTGTCGTAAGCCACGAGGGTGTAGGCCGCATCGGCCGCGTAGGAGAGCGAGGGGATGGCGAGCGCCGCATCACCGGTCGGGCCTGCGCCATCACCGAAGACGTTGAAGGCATAGTCGCCGGCGGGGACTTCGAGGAAGCCCGTGCCGAAGCGGTAGACGAGTGCGTCCACGACAAGCGTGTCGCCCGTGTAGATGTCGACGCCGGCCTCAGAGGCGGTGTTGGCAAGGTCCGATGCGTGGAAGACGCGGATCTTGGTGTTGCCCGCAACCGTCGTGTCGGTCTCGCCCGTGTCGGTCGTGCCCGTGTCCGTGGTGCCGGTATCTGAGCCCGAGCCCGAGCCGGTGTCCGAACCGGTGTCGGTCGTGCCCGTGTCGGTCGTGGTCTCCTTCTCGTCGTCGCCGCAGCCGACGGCCATCGAGAGCAGCGCCAGCAGCGCCATGGAACCTGGAAGCTTCACAAAATCACTCTTTCTCATTTCCATTCCTCCTCAATGTCGAGGCGCATTCGCCTCAGGGTGTATGTCCTTTCGATGCACCCAACGCGCCAAAGATGCGCCCGACGGCGCAAGACCATCGGAAAGCTGCTTCGGAGAGAAGGGATGGGCCTCACCCTCGGAGGTTTCTCAATCCACGGCAAGGCTTCAACACCGCAATCGGAGGCTCAAAGAGCGCAATCGCACAGGCTGGTCGTTCGCTTTGATCTACCCTGCCGGGCAGGCGGTATAGCGGCGACGCAGCGCGAGGAGCGCGAGAAGCGCGAAGCTGGCCACGACCGATCCGGAGAGCGTTCCACCCGCGCTGCAGCCATCCTCCTTCTTCTTCGCCTTCAACGGATTGACCGCCACATCGTCCTCAGCGCCGCTTCCGTCGACCCCGGCATCGCTGCCCGCATCGTCGCCCGAGCCTGCGTCCTCGCCGCCGGCCGCGGTGCGATCTGGACCGTGCGCCATCGGCGTCTCGTAGTTGTTGGTGTTGCGCGGGTCGTGAGCAAACCCATTCCACTCGATGGTGCCGGTCGCGGGCCCCGCCGTCTTCCAGACGAAGAGGTAGCCGTTGCGGGTGTGGGCAGCGACATCGAAGAATCCATCGCCATCAAAGTCGCCGATCGCGGGCGACGCGCCAAGCCAGCCGCCCGTGTGCTTGGGCCAGCCCTCGGGCTGCCGTCCATCCTTGTCGAAGGCGGTGAGGCGGAAGCCGCCGGAGCCGCTGATGGCCTCTGCAAATCCATCGCCATCGAGGTCGGCAACAGCCGGCGTCATGAAGAACTGCCAGTCGTCTGTCACCTGCGGGAAGCCGTCGAGGAAGCGGCCCGTCGAGGTGTTCCAGGCCGAAACCTGGTGGTCGAACTCGGCCTTCTCGCCACCGCCCGCAAAGGCGAGCAGGAACTTGAAGCCGGCCGTGCCCTTGATGAAGGCCAGCGAGCCATCGTTGCTCATGTTGGCAAAGGCGCCGTTGTTGATGAGCGGGTAGGCATACTCATCGTTCGAGTTCGAGAGCGGGCCGTAGGTGTCGGTAGAGATGGTCATCGCCCGCTCGATGGTCATCGCCGTGCCGTCCCACTGGTAGACCAGCGGAGCGCCACCGATGCCCTCCATCATGAACTCGAGGTAGGGGTCTGCGTCGAGGTTGGCGATGATGGGGTTGGAGGGGTTGCCCTGTCCGACGACCGGGAGCACTGCGCCTGCGAGGGCTGCGGTGCGATAGGGGCCGGGGTTCTCGCGGTCATCGTCAAGGTTCTCGAATGGGCCGCGCGGGTCGGCGTTGCCGAGCGCGTGGACCATGTAGAGGCGGCTCTCGAGCTCGTTGTAGACCTCGCCTGTGCCGACGATGATCTCGAGCTCGCCATCGTTGTCGACGTCGCCTACGGCCGGCGTCGCCATGATGCGCTCCGAGACCGGGTCGGGCTCCTCGTTGTCCTGCAGCAGCACCGGGAATCCATCGAACGGCGTGCCATCGTGGTTCCAAACATAGAGGTACTGGTCCATGCCACCTGCGATGATCTCAAAGTCGCCGTTGCCGTCGAGATCGGCCAGTACCGCGCCACCTGCAAAGCCCTCGTCAAGACGGTTCTGCTCGCGGAAATCCGTGAAGCCGCGCGAGAAGCTCTCGTCGGTGCGGACGGGGAAGCCGGGCGCCACGGAGCCATCGGTGTTGAAGACCCAGACGAAGCCGTCGACGGTTGTCGCGACCACCTGCACAGCGCGGTCGGCGACATCCCGATCCGCATTCGCAAGATCGGCGACGGCCACCGCGTTGGTGATGAAGCCCTGCCGCGACGGGGACGAAACCTCGCGTCGCGCCACACAGCCCGTCCGGTCATCGCGGAAGGCGCAGGCACCGAGGTGGTTCGGCGTCACTGCGGGGTCGTAGCCACGCCGGTAGCCCACGCTGACCGGCCAGCCTGGTAGCTCGGAGCCGTCTGCCTTGAAGGCATGTACCAGGCCGGCGCCCTCGGGGACGATGAGCTCATCGGCGCCGTCGCCGTTGAGATCGTAAAAGCGGCTGCTCGCCTCGCCCGAACCGCGGAGGTTCTTGGGGAAGCCGGCAAAGAGGTTGGGGTCGTTGGCGAGGAAGGCACCCTTGCGGAACTCGCCGCAGACCTCGCCGCTCGGGCCGTCGGCGCAGGCGATGAGCTTGAGCGTGTAGGCGTAGCGGTTGGGGTCGGTGAGCGCCGCGTCGAGGTCGATGCGGTCGGTGAGCGCGGTGAGATCGAGCGTCGCGATGAGGCCGTCGACGCCCGTCGTGGTGCCACTCGCTTCGAGCTCGAAGTCGGCCTCCGCGGGGGCCTTGCCGGGCGCCGTCATCAGCTGCCAGCGGTAGGAGGCGTAGCGAGGCGCAGCACCATCGGTGCGGCTTCCGATGCGGCCGGTGACCGCGAGCGAGAAGCCATCGCGGCGGGGGTAGTGGGTGCCGAACCAGAGCGGGTCGACGATGTCGACCTCGGGCGGGATGGCGCCCGTGCGAAGCAGATCCAGCGCCTTGCGTGCATTGTTGCGTCCGTATCCGAAATGGTAGTCCCAACCGACGTCGCTCGGGAACTTGCTCAGGTCTTCTCCGCCCGGGTTGACGACGATGTCGTCGACGCCCTGGATCATGAGCCCGCGAATCTCTTCCGGCGTGAGCGATGGGCTCAATGCTTGCTGGCGGGCGTAGCTGAGGAGCAGACCGGCCTGTCCTGCCGACATGCCGGTGGCCTGCGACGAGCAGCCCGTGCCCGGCGTCGAGAGCAGCAGGTTGGCACCATGGTTGGTGCAGGCGGAGTAGCTGAGAAAGCTGCTGGCCTGCCAATCATCGTTGTCGTCGGCCTCGATGGAGTGAACGTAGATGGTGTGGTTGGCGGTGCCCGGCATGTTCTGGTGGAAGCTGTTCTCGTCGGCCGCCGAGGCGATGACAGGCACGCCGTTCTGGTAGGCATACTCGATGGCCTCATAGGCGAGCGGCCCCATGTTGAGGGAGCCGAGCGCCTCCGAGACGATGTCGGCGCCGTTGTCGACGGCGTAGATGGCTGCGGCAGCAAAATCGTTGCTGTCTGCGACGAAGCTGTCGCCCACGCGGAGGAAGATGACGGAGCAGTCGGGGCAGATGCCCACCTCACCGCGCCCGTCGTTGACCGGCGCGGTGGCGATCATGCCCTCCCACTCGCCGTGGTCATGCTCGGTGTCGTCGGTGGGGTCGTTGTCGTCCCAGTAGAAGTCCCAGCCGGAGATGTCGTCGATATAGCCGTTCGCGTCGGCGTCGATGCCATCCGAGCAGTTGCGGATGAGGTCTGCGGGGTCGAGCCGGGTGTTGCCGTTGCCCATGCTGTCCCACCGCTCGCGCTCGCCGTCGCAGACAGCGTAGTCGAGCATGTTGAACTTGCCGTCACCATTGGCGTCGAAGCGGTCTGCCGGCGTCTCGACAAGGCAACCGATTTCTGGCCGGCAGCCGTCGAAGTCGAGCTCCTCCCGCTTGATGAAGGTCTTCTCCACCATCTCGGGTCGGAGCCAGCCCGTGCCGTCGTCGTGGATGGCGATGAGGATACCCGGGTCGCCCGTGGTTACCTGCCAGGCGCGGTCGGCGCTCATGCCCGTACCGAGCGTATCGCGCTCCTCGGGCCGGATGGCGCCCGCGTTGGGGCCGATCCAGGACTCAGGGTAGAAGGACCACTGCTCCCACGCGCCGCGGGCGCGGTCGGCACAGCTGCCATCGGCGTTTCGGGTGCAGCTGAAATAGCCTGGATCGTCCGGCATCGCCACCTTCGGATCTTCGTCCGGTCCGTTCGGGAAGGCAGGGTTGGCAGCCATCACCGACTGGGGCAGCAGAACAGCCGCGAAGAGTCCGCCCATGGCATAACGGAGAAGATTGCTTGGAATGTGCATAGCAGGGCTCCAGAGGGGACAAGGCTGGCTCGGTACGCTGCGGCTACCCCAACTCTGCTTGCGCCAAAAGGATCTTGGGCCTAGCGCAAAATCCTATGCGCTACCTGCTCCTCATGGCCCTCCTGTCCACACTCGCTCTGCGCCCCACAGCGGCTGAGGCGGGCGAACTGCCTCAAGGCGCCGCAGAGGGCTCTGACACCGCGCCCAATGGCTCCGGCGGTACGGCGCAGCCCGCCGCCAAACCGCCCGTGCAACGGCTCGGCAGCGCTATAAACTCCCGCTCGCCGCGCCCCAAGGCTGCAGCCGCGCCGCTCCCCGAGGTGACGCTCCCGCCGCTCGCCACAGAGACCGCTGCAGCACGCTTCCGCTGGAGCGGCGAGCAGCTCTTCTACGCCATCGAATTCCTCGGCAACAAGGCCATCAAGGCCGGCCTCTCTATCGGCGCGCCGACGGAGGTCGAGAAGTTCGGGACCGTCATTCCCATCCAGGGCCTCGCCGCCAGCGTCGGCCTGCTCGGTGCCGTCTACCCCATCCGCGACAGCGCCCTCACCTACCTCGACCCGGCAACCGGCCTGCCTGTCTGGTCCGAAAAAGTGCTGGCCGAAAACAACGTCGAGCGCTCCTACAAGGTGGACTACGATGGCGCCCATCACCGCGCACAGGTCCTGCGAAATCGGGACGGCGAATCGCGCCAGTTCAAGCGGGCCGTCCCCTCCGACATCCACGACGCCTTCTCCTGGTTCATGGACCTGCGCAGCCAGGACCTCTCGGTCGGCAAGCGCTACGAGTACTTCGTCTTCGACGGCTGGAAGCTGTCGCGTCTCACCGCCGTGGTCGTCCGCAACGGCACCACCTACTGTGCGCTCGGCGAGCTGCCCTCGGCAGAGGTAGAGTTAAGCAGGGAGGTCCTCGCCTCGGAGCCCATGCTGCCCTACGCGGTGCGCGGCGCGGAGCTACCGCCCGTCTATCTCGAAGAGGAGCCGGTGAAGCGGGTAGGACGGGCCTGGTTCGGTACCGACGCGCGCCGCATCCCCATCGCGATTGAGGTGGTCACAAGCCTCGGACCGCTCGGCGTCCGCATCGAGCGGGCCCAGACACCCAACTAGGGGCGCTGGCCGAGCAGGGCGACCTTGGCCCAGGCCTCGTCCCATTCCGCGCTTGGCTCGGAGTCGTAGACGATGCCGCCACCTACATCCCAGCGGGCCAGGCCGTTGCGCGACTGCATCGTCCGGATGACAACACTCAGCTCGGCATCACCGTTCGGCTCGACCCAGCCGATCGTGCCACCGTAGAGTCCGCGCGGGCCCTGTTCGAGCTCCCGCAGCATTGCGCAGGCCTCGAGCTTCGGTGCGCCCGTCATGGACCCAGGCGGGAAGGCAGCTCCGAGCAGGTCCCAGATATCGCGACCGGCCGCCAACTCGCCCGTGATGGTCGAGGTAAGCTGCGCGACGCTTCGGTAGCGCTCCACGGTGCAGAGCGCGGGCACCTGCACGCTGCCGGGCCGGCAGACGCGGCTCAGATCGTTGCGCAGCAGATCGACGATCATGGTGTTCTCGGCGCGGTCCTTCTCCGACGCCGCGAGCTCCTCCATGATGGCCTGTTCGCTTCCCGGAACGAGCAGCCGCGTCCCCTTCATGGGGCGCGCAGTCGCGGTGCCATCACGAAGCGAGAGGAACCGCTCGGGGCTGCTGGAGGCGACCGCGAAGTCGGGCAGCTGCACCAGCGCGCCGAAGTCCACAGGATGGTTCGCCATCATCCAGGCGAAGAGCTCCTGCATCGACGCCGGCGGCTCGAACCAGAGCGGAAAGGTGAGGCAGAGCTGGTAGAGACGGCCTGCGCGGATCGCCTCGAGGATGGCCTCTACTGCAGCGCTGTGCCAGGCCTCGTCGGCGACTGAGAGCCGGCGCAGGAGCGGCCGTTCTGCGGGCCCCGCCCACGGCTCACCGGCAGGGGCCGTGACCACATCATCCGCTGCCCAGAGCTGTGCCAGCGGAAGCTCCTCCCAGGCCTCGAAGCTCGCCGCCTCGTCAAAGAGCCTGCCGCCCTCATGGGCAACGAGCAGAAGGCAGCCTTTGGCGCCGTCGCGGAAGGCCCGCGCAGCTGCAGCACGAAGCAGCCCTGTCGCAGCGCCTGGCGCGAGCGCATCGGAAGCCGTGATCGTTGTTACAGGCCGCAGCCCGGTCGCCAGCAGGGAGCGACGGCCGCGGTCGCTATCGCCCCGCGCTGAGCAGAGGCAGGCAAAAGGAGCGCCGCTGGCGGCCGCCTCCTCGACCAGACGCTGAAAGGGCGAGCCGCTCATCGCGACCGCTCATGCTGCGCCAACAGCAGCGCCCGCAGCGCGGCCGCCTCGTCTGCAAGCAGCGGCAGCGCCGCGCCATCGAGAGACCGCACCGGCGCCGCCAGTCGCAGCGCGCTCACCAGCACAAGCCCCTCGCAGGCGGCGAGCCGCGACCCATCGAGCGAGCCGCGCGCCACCTCTAGACCGCCAGCCTCCAGCGCCGCCAGCGTCACGCTCGCGAGGAGCCCAACTGCATCTGGCGTCCACCAGCGGCTGCCCTCCCGCCAGAGCAGCGTCGAACGCGCACCCTCGACGACGGCGCCCTGCCGCCAGAAGAGCGCTTCGTCTGCACCAGCGCGCTCCGCTTCGCGCTGCGCGAACTGCGACCAGTGATAGCTCGCAGACTTGCCAAGCAGCCCCATGCCAGGGTGCTCCGAGGCCGCCGAGCGCAGCGCGAGGCCCGAGCGGTAGTGAGACGCCGGCGGCGCGTAGTCGGCAAGCTCACCGAGCGCCTGCCAGCCTTCCTCAGCGCCGGGCGACGGCGTCACAAGAAGCCGCAGACGGGCCGGTCGCGCCGCATCGATGGAGGCAGCCAGGAGCGTCGCGCGGGCCGCCTGCAGCGCGGCTCCAGCATCGAGCCCGGCGGCGGCAACCGATGCCGACATCCGCGCCAGGTGCTCGCCCTCGAACATCCAGCGGCCCTGCTCTCCGCGCAGCGTCTCGAACCAGCCCTCTCCGCTCCGCACCAGCCCCGTCTCTGCGCCGAGCACCGCATCGGCCGCTGCGACAGCGCGACCATCGAGCAGGAAACGGGTACCGCTCATGCGTCGCCGAACTCCACCACCGACCTCACCGTTCCTGCGGTCAGGCGGAGCGCGAGCGCCCGCTGCACCGCGATGGTCGCAACGTCGGCAGGCGCCGTCGCTGTGAGCGCAGCCTCGCGCGTCAGGTCGACAACGGCCCAGCAGGCGAGGATGTCGTCGCCATCATCCTTGCGCGCCACAGACACCGCACCGTTGGCCTCTATGACCTCGACCTCGACCGGCCAGTCGACCGTCGCAGCGCTCAGCCACTCCAGCCAACGCGACGCCTCCACGCCCACCCAGACATCAGCGGCGGCAACCCCTTCGAGCCACTCTGCGGCGCAGCCTGCGCCACCCTCCGCAGCAGCGCCCGCTTCCACAATCGGCAGCCAGACAAAGCCGGCAGCGGTGTTGCTCCGGCACCAGGCCAACCCCTCCGCGAGGAACTCCGGCCGCTCCGGCGGTGCACCCGCGATGAGCGCGGCACGGATGCGCTCCTTCGGCGACCACCACCGACCCAGCAGCGCCGCTAGGCCGCGCGCGCCCGGCCACACCTGCCAGCCCTCGTGGGGCGGCAGCGCTGCGAGCGGACGGGCCAGCTCCTGCGCATCGAGCACCGCACGCGGCTCCACCTTCCACATCTCCTGCTCGCCGCTCCGCCAGCACTCCACACGGCCCACCGATGCCGGCCCGAAGACCGTGTGCACCGCCGCCGACAGCGCCTCCTCGTGGCCGCACTGCTCGCATGCGAAGGGCGCCGCGTCAGCAGGCCGCTGCGACAGCTGGCGCAGCCGCCCCGTCGTGAAACGGTGAAGGTCGTACTCACGGTAGTGGCGATGGATGTGCTCCTTTCCGCAGATGGCACAGGCCTCATGCAGGTCCTGACGGTACCCAAGCAGCGGTGAGCCATCTTCCGCGACAAGGATGCGAAGCCACATGCCACGGCTGCTCACAGCGCCACCTGCAGCGCTGCGGGCGCCATGCCGAATGTACCGCCTTCAACACCGTTCATCGTTCTTCGCCTCCAGCCAACGCACCCGCGCGGAATGCTCGGCTCTTCGCCTTCCGCACCGCCACTGTCAACCCGCGCAGCCCCGCATCGCCGCGGCTTGCGGCCTCGCCGCGCCCCTACTAGTTGCCCGAGCGCGCGACTGCGCACTCAACGCTCCAACCGTCACGGTCCATCATGGCGAACGCTACCAACCTTCCCCCCTGCGGCATCTATCGCACAACCCTCCCGCTCGAGGGCAAAGAAGAGGCCGTGCCGGCCGGCCGCATGGTCTACTTTCACAACCACTCCGATCAGGAGAACAAGTCCATGGTCCTCCTCCCCAAGGAGGTGAAGGACAATACCTGGAGTTTCCAGGACCGCGGCTACCTCGTCGAGTCCAAGAGCTGGCCCAGCACCCTCGTCCTGCTCCCCAAGCAGGGCTTTTATGTGGTCCGCGAGGAGATCACGACCGCATCGGGTGGCCGCATGGGCGCCGGCATGCTGGTGCAGCTCGGCTACAACAACGCCGGTGCCGCCATCCTCTTCCCGGGCACCTACGAGCCCGGCAACCGCATCCAGTTCCCCGACCGCGGCCTGCTCATCTCCGACCTCCAGATGACCCTGCTCGACGAGACCTCCTTCAAGCTTGTCGGCCCCCAGGCGAACGGCTCAGGCGACCTTCACTAGCAGCCTCGCTGCCCTCCCCGGACAGGTCCGACCCATGCAGGTCAATCACCCCTACGCCTCCTTCATTCACACCATCGAGAAGCCGGCGCGCTATGTGGGCGGTGAGTACAACGCGGTCATCAAGGACTGGAGTAGCGTAGATTGCCGCTTCTCCCTCTGCTTCCCCGATGTGTACGACATCGGCATGAGCCACATGGGGACCAAGATCCTCTACTCGGTCGTCAACAAGACGCCCGACCTGCTCATGGAGCGCTGCTTCGCCCCATGGTTCGACCTGGAGACTGCGCTGCGTGAGCGCTCGCTCCCGCTGGTGACGCTCGAGTCGGCCCGTCCGCTCTCCGACTTCGATGTGGTGGGCTTCTCGCTCCAGTTCGAGATGACCTTCACCAACATCTTCACGATGCTCGAGCTGGGCGGCATCCCGATCCGCTCCGAGGCGCGGACGCTGGCCCATCCCTTCGTCATCGCGGGCGGTCCGGCCGCCACCCATCCCGAGCCCCTCGCACCCTTCCTCGACATCATCCTCATCGGTGACGGCGAGGAGCGCCTCCCGCAGCTGTTGCGCGCCATCGGACAGATGAAGCGCGAGGGCCGGCTCTCACGCCGCGAGATGCTCATCGAGGTCGCCAAAGAGGGCGGCGTCTACTGCCCCGAGCTCTACACCCGCGACATCTGCGAGCGCTCCGGCCTCATGTATGTGAGCGCGCCGACCCACCCCGATGTGCCGGCCCGCGTGCAGCGCGCCTTCCTCGACGACATCTCCCGCTACCGTTTCCCGGACGACTCGCCCGTGCCCGTCGCAGAGGCCATCTTCGATCGCATGGCGGTGGAGATCGCGCGCGGCTGCACCGAGGGCTGCCGCTTCTGCCAAGCTGGCATGATCTACCGGCCCGTGCGCGAACGCGACCCCGAAGAGGTCGTCGAGACCCTCGTCTCCGCCATCCAGAAGGGCGGCTACGATGAAGCCGCAATCACCTCGCTCTCGACCGCCGACTACTCCTGCGTCGCGCCTCTCATTAAGCGCATCATGGAGAAGCTCCGCCCCATGAAGGTGTCGCTCGGCATCTCCTCGTTGCGCGCCTACGGCCTCTCCGACGAGCTCCTCGACGACATCGCCAGTGTGAAGGCCACCGGCCTTACCTTCGCGCCCGAAGCGGGCACGCAGCGCATGCGCGATGTCATCAACAAGAACATCAGCGAAGAAGACATCTTCACCACCTGCCACCGGGTCTTCTCCAAGGGCTGGCAGCGCATCAAACTCTACTTCATGATCGGTCTTCCGACCGAGACCGACGAGGATCTGCTCGGCATCGTGGAGATGGGCCGACAGGCCTACGAAATCGGCCGCCGCTACCAGCGCGCCATCAACATCACCGTCGCCATCTCCAGCCATGTGCCCAAGCCCCACACCCCCTTCCAATGGTGTGCGATGGACAGCATGGATGAGATCAGCCGCAAGCAGCGACTGGTCTTCGACGGCGCCCGCCGCGCCAACGTCTACGTCCGCAAACACGAGCACCGCGGCAGTCATATCGAGGGCATCCTCTCGCGCGGCGACTACCGCACGGGCGACCTCCTCGAGCTCGCCTGGCGGCTCGGCGCCCGCTTCGACGGCTGGGACGAGCACCTCAACTGGACGGCCTGGCAGGAGGCCCTCACGCAGTGGGAGGCGCAGCACGGCATCGAGCGGGGACTCTTCCTCGCA
Organism: uncultured delta proteobacterium; assembly: GCA_903873545.1. Taxonomy (GTDB): domain Bacteria; phylum Myxococcota_A; class Bradymonadia; order REDH01; family REDH01; genus CAIWGR01. The sequence continues at coordinate 2,616 of CAIQPA010000663.1, read as the reverse complement.
ACGCTCCCCACCGACGCCCATCTGCCCTGGGACCACATCGATGTGGGCCTCGAAGATGGCTTCCTGCTCAAGGAGTACCGGAAGTCGATGGTCAACCGGCTCAGCCCGCCCTGCGGCAAGCCCTTCCGCGCCAAGGTCCACCACACCAACGTGGCCGATGCACTGGCCGACCAGCGCAAGCTCATCTGCTACAACTGCGGCATCGCCTGCGACATGAAGCAGATGCGCGACGACCGGGTCGACGCCCTCACCCGCCTCGGCGCGCTCGAACCCACGCCGGCCTTCACCGAGGCCAGCGCCCGCGTCACCGCCCAGGCCCGCATCAAGCGCGGCCTCAAGCCCCACGACTTCGGCCAAGGCGACCCGCAGCAGTTCCGCGTCCGCTTCTCCAAGCTCGGCTCCATGGCGCTGCAGGGCCAGGTCGACATCGCGACCATGCTACCCCGCATCGCCCGTCGCGCGGGCCTCACGGTCTTCTTCTCAGAGGGCTTCAGCCCCCGCCCGGTCATCTCCTTCGGCGCGGGCCTCGGCATGGGGCTCCGCTCCGTCGCAGAGTATGCCGACATCGCCTTCGCCGAGCCGCTCACCCCCGAACAGCTCCTCGAGAGCCTCAACGGCTTTGCGCCCGAGGGCTTCTCCTTCTTCGAGGCGGCCCGTCTGCCGAGCCGGCCGATCGCGGTCGGACGCTGGATCGACGGCATGGAGCTGGTTGCTGCGGTACCCGCTTCCATCCTCGCCGAGCCGGGGCTCAGCTTCGAGGCACTTCGCGACCGCGTTGCGGCCATCTACGCGGCCAACGCGGAGGTCGTCGTTCCGCGCAAGAAGCTGACCAAGTCGCTGCCGATCCAACTCGTCGTAACGCGGGCCGAAGTAGTTCGCGCCGGCGACCTCGCACCGCTGCTCGGACTTGCTCCCGACCGCCCCATCCTGCGCATCACCCAGCGCATCATGGAAGACACGCTCAAGCCGACCGAGACCATCGCTGCGCTCTTGGGCACCACGGTCGACCCGCACAGCATCGTCCGTGTGGCGATGGGCAAGATCAAGAAGGCGGAAATGCTATCGCCGATGACCGCAGACCCTGCGGCCTCCGGCTTTGTCACGCTCACAGATGCCGAGGTTACGGCGCAGCGGCTCGCCAAGCGCCACTACACGCCGCCTCAGCCTCATGCCGGCGAGCCGCGCGAGCCCGACGAGGAGCTGTTGGCGATCGAACTCGGAGAGGAGCCACCCGCTGGCCCGCTTCTCGTTCCCAACGAAGCACCGAATCTGTTAGCGCTGGCAGAACACGCTGGTTCCTAGTCCATTCAGCAAGGCAGTCGGTTCATGCAGCCCTCAGCACCCATGCCCGCGCTTCGGCTCCTCCCCGTCGACCCACACCGGCTCTACGCCTACTGGACGGTGGCTGTCGTAGGACAGCTTCGCCTCGCCACCGCCGGGGGCGACACGCTGCTCGAAGTGACTGTTGGCCCGGAGGAGAAGGGGGCCTTCTTCGACCTTCCTGAGTCTGTCCACGCGGTCGTCGCGATGCTGTCTGTGGACGGCGAGGCGCCGCTGCACTCCGCGCCACTCCATCTCCCCGCCGATCGTCCGCAGCGGAGCCTGGTGGTCTGGGGCCGCGCAGACGGCAGCGCCCTGCCCGCGCTCCCCGCCCGCGCCGGTGGCGGCCTGCCCTACCTGCCGCCGCGCAGCAGCGCGGGCTCGCACCTGCACGCAGCATCGCGATCGGCCCGAACCACCTCAGACACAACCAGTCCCGGAAACAGCTGGAGGCGTTCATGAACGGCTCACTCCAGATCGTCCTCCACGCCCACCTCCCCTTCGTTCGGCACCCCGAGAACCCCTACCACCTCGAGGAGAACTGGCTCTTCGAGGCCATCCTCGAGACCTACCTGCCGCTCGTCGAAGTGCTGCAGGGGCTCGACAGCGATGGCATCCCCGGCCGCATCACCCTCTCGCTCTCGCAGCCGCTCATCGGCATGCTCGACGACGGGCTCCTCCGCGACCGCTTCGAAGCGCACCTCGCCCGCCTCATCCGGCTGGCGACGCAGGAGGTCACCCGCACCGAGGCCGATGCAGACTTCGGCCCCGTGGCCCGCTTCTACCTCACCCGCCTCATCCGGCTCCGCGACCTGTACCTGAACGGCCTGCAGCGCGACCTCGTCGGCTGTTTCATCCGGCTGCACCAGAGCCGGCGCATCGAGCTCATCACCTGCGTGGGCACGCACGGCTTCTTGCCGCTCATGCTCCTCGAGGGCAGCCGGCGTGGCCAGATTCGCACCGCCGCACGCTCCTTCGAGGCGCGCTGCGGCTTCGCCTCCGCCGGCATGTGGATGGGCGAATGCGCCTACACTGCTGGCGTCGACAGTCTCCTCGCAGAGGCCGGCGTGCGCTTCTCTTTTGTCGATAGCCACGCCATCGAGTGTGCCTCCGACCGGCCGCTGAGCGGGCTCGTTGCACCGCTGCTCTCGCCAGGCGGCGTCGCCTTCTTCGGGCGCGACCCCGAGTCGTCGAGCCAGGTCTGGTCGTCGCACGAGGGCTACCCCGGCGATCTCCGCTACCGCGAATACTACCGCGATGTGGGCTTCGACCGGCCGCTCGAGGAGGTGGCCCCCT
>CAIQPA010000662.1 GCA_903873545.1 uncultured delta proteobacterium | reverse complement strand
TCGGTAGCAGGAATCAGCGCCGGCTCCAGCATCGCGTTCACCAGCGGCGCCGTCGGGCCACCCGCCTCCATCATCAGCGTAAAGGCCAGCTCCGACCCCGCCGTCACCGCCGCCCGCGGTGCCGCCGACAGCGCCGGCTGACCACCGCCCTGACGGCCCAGGAACCAGCGGGCGAACTTCTCCACCAGCTTCTGCCACCACGAAAGCTCCGCCTTCGCCGCCACAGGCGCCGAAGCAGCCGCAGCCGCCGCCGCACTCCCCTCCGCCGCGATCGCCCGGATCTCAAACTGCCCCTCGCCGCTCACCGCCTCGTTGAGCCCCGTCAGCGTAAACCGCACCCGGTCCGGCCCGGCCCACTCGGTGATGTTCACCTCCAGCTCCACCGTCCGGCTCAGAATCCCCACATCGCCCTTGAGCGTCCAGAGGCTCTTCGTCTCCGTCACAATCGTGTGCTTCTGGTAGCCCGTGAGCATGGGCGCCCACTTGTTCATGTCTTTCACAAAGTCCCACACCGATTCGGGCGGAAGGGCGACGCGGAGGGTATGGATGGCTTCAGGCATGATGCAAACTCACGGTGGCCCGCAGCGCGGGCAGACAGACAGCCACCCGCAGCGCGGGCAGCGAGAAAACTACTTGGACTGCGCCGCGTGACGGCCCGCCACAAAGCCCCAGGTCATCGCGGCGCCAATCGTGCCGCCCGCGCCCGGATAGCCCGGCCCGAAGATGCTCGCCGCCACGTTGCCGGCCGCATAGAGCCCCGCCACGGGCTGGCCCGACACATGGAGCACCCGACCCTGCACATCGGTCTTGGGGCCACCCTTGGTGCCGATGGTGCCGGGGTAGATGGGCACCGCATAGAAGGGGCCCACCTCGAGCTTGCCGAGGTTGGGATTGGGCGTCTGCTTGGGGTCGCCGTAGAAGTGGTCGTAGATGCTCTCGCCGCGGCGGAAGTCGGGATCCACACCCCTCTCTGCGTAGCCGTTGAAGGTCGTCACCGTCGCCTCCAGCCCCGCCGCATCCACACCAATCTTGCCGGCCAGCTCGGCCAGCGTCGGCGCGCTCGCCACAAACTCGGGCGCCTTCATGCCGGGCACCGAGGTGATGAAGAGATACTTATCCAAGAACTGCTGATCCACGATGAGGTGGGCCGGCAGGTTGCGCGGCCCGTAGGCCACCGGGTCCTGGTCGAAGAAGGGCTTCATCATGTCGTTGTAGTTGTGCGCCTCGTTCGTGAAGCGCCGCCCCTCCTTGTTGACGATGATGCTGTGGGGCATCGACCGCACCGCAAAGTCGCCACGGTGCAGCGGCGCACCCTCATACTGCTCGCCCGGCACATCGATCGACGGGCACCACCAGGCCTCGTTCATGTTGCCCAGCGCCGCACCCTGCGCCATCGCCATCCGCAGCCCGTCGCCCGTGTTGGTCACAGGGCTGTTCGGATGGGTCGGGATGCCGGTCAGGAAGGCCGCCGACAGCTCCGCATCCCACTCAAACCCGCCCGTCGCCAGGATAACGCCCCGCTTGGCCTCGATGAGCTGCTCGCCCGCGGCATTCTGCGTCTTCACGCCAATCACGCGGCCGCTCTCGTCGGTCACCAGCTCCGTCGCCCGGGTCTCGAGCCGCGGCTGCACGCCACGGTCCAGCAGCGCCTTGAGGAGCCGCCCCGCGAGGCTCGCCCCACCGCTCACCTTGCCCGCCTTAAAGCGGATGCCGAGCTCCTTGTAGGGCAGCGCCAGCGGGCTGGCGAAGACACCCCAGGTTGTCGCCTCGACCACCGTCATCGGCGTGCCGCCGAAGATGGGGCTGCGCCGCAGCTTGCTCTTCCACTCGCCCAGCTCGTTGGTGTCGAAGATCTCGGTCTCGATGGAGCGTGCGCCCGGCTTTCCGCCCTCATGCTCGGGGTGGTAGTCGGCATACTTGGGCACCGCCTGGAAGGTGGCCGGCGTCTTGGCCTCGAGGTGGGCCAGCATCTCCAGCGACCGGTCCAGGAAGGCCTCCAGCAGCGCCTCGTCCGACCGCCCCGCCGCAATCGTCCGGATGTAGGTCGCAGCCTCGGCGCGCGAGTCGGCCACCCCCACCTCCTTCATGTGGGGGTTGTTGGGCACCCAGACCACGCCGCCCGAGACGGCCGTTGTGCCGCCCACGCTCGCGCTCTTCTCGAGCAGCACCACCTTGGCGCCAAAGTCGTGCGCCGCGATGGCCGCAACCAGCCCCGCGCCACCCGTGCCGAGCACCACCACATCTGCCGATTCGGTCCACTTGGGACCCTTCTTTCCAAATCCGAACATGACTGTTTCCTTGCTGAAAGAGAACTAGACGGGCCGCTCTGCGGCGTGTCGCGCGGCGGCATAGCCCCAGGCCATGCCCCGCAGGTTCGAGAGGCCGCTCTGGTAGCCCGCGCCCGTGTCGAGCGGCGCCGCTGAGTTGCCTGCCGCATAGAGGCCCGGGATGGCATGGCCACGCACATGCACCACCCGTCCGAAGTCGTCGGTCTTGAGCCCCACCGAGTTGATGGCCGCGCCCACGGGGGCCAGCTTCACGCCATAGAAGGGGGCCTTCTCGACCGGTCCGAGGTTGGGGTTGGGCATGTCGCGGTCGCCCGTCATCATGGCCGCCCAGGGGTAGTTTCCGCGCCCAAAGTCCTCGTCCACCGCCTTGTCGGCCAGGCCGTTGAACCGCTTGAGCGTCGCCTCCAGCCCATCGGCCGAGATGCCCAGCTTCTCGGCCAGTTCGCGGGGCGTGGCGGCCTGCACGACCACCGCGCCGGGCAGCTCCATGCCGGGCAGGTAGGTGCCAAAGCAGTACTTGTCGCGGAAGTTCTGGTCGAAGATGAGGTAGGGCGGAAAGTTGGGCTGCGTCTGCTTCTTGCCATCCCAGTGGCGCACCTTGGGCAGGTACTCCTTGTAGAAGGCCTCGTCGCAGAACCGCTCGCCTGCCGCGTTGACCCAGATGGCGTGCGGGTAGCCGCCCTCCCACGAGGCCCGCCAGAGCGGCGCCCCATCGTGCTCTTCGCCGGGAATCTGAAAGCCGAAGAACATGCCCAGGTTCATGGAGGGCACGCCGGCGAGCTGTGCGCCCACCTCGCCGCCGAGCACCAGGTTGTCGCCCGTGACGGAGGGCATGACCATGGAGTTCCAGGTGGGGAGGAGCTCAAACGAGGGGGCCACATCGGGGCGCCAGTCGTAGCCGCTCATGGCGATGAGGACGCCCTTGCGGGCACCGATGCGGAGGAGCTTGCCCTCGTGCTGCGCGACCACGCCCACCACGCGGCCGGCATCGACGAGGAGCTGCACGGCGGGGGTGCTGAGCATCATGTCGATCTTGCGGTCCACGAGGGCGGCCTTGAGCAGGTAGCCCATCATGCCGGGGCCAAAGCCGCGCTGGTCTTTGCGCATGCGGGCGGCCATGGTCTTGAAGTCCCAGGTCATGATTTTGGAGAGGCTGCCCCACGAGAAGAGCTCGTCGTGGGTGATGCCCATGGGCACATGGGGGGTGAGGTAGGTGCTCTTCTGGAATTCGGCGAGCGAGGCGCCATCGAAGATTTCGACCTCGAGGTAGCGGCCATGGGCGGCGGTACCGGGTGCGTGGGGGTGGTAGTAGTCGGGGAAGTTGCGGATGATCTTCCACTTCACGCCGCACTGCTCTTCGAGGAAGCGCGTGGCGAGGGGGCCGAGCGCGAAGAGGCGTCGTGCGAGGTGCTCGCTGCCGTAGCCTGCGGCCAGGAAGCGGAGGTAGGCCCAGGCATCGGCCTCGGAGTCGGGCGCCCCTTCGCGCTCCATGAGGTGGTTGCAGGGCACAAAGACTTCGCCACCGGAGTAGGCCGAGACGCCACCGGCCTTGTGGGCCTTCTCGAGGACGAGGGTCTTGAGCCCTGCGTCGTGTGCGGCGAGCGCGGCGGTGATGCCACCAATGCCGCTGCCGCAGGCGATGAAGTCATACTCGAGGTCAAAGGGCACAGCGGTCATGGCACAGCCTCAACGGGGGTCAGTCCGCCCGATTGAAACATGTTCTAGTGCATCGTGCAAGGAGGGGTGGGGTGCGTGGTGGCGGTAGCCGTGAGACGATGTGCGGTCGCTACGCCGAGGAGCGTTGACGCCGCGCTCGGCGCGGTGCATTCCAACAAGACGATGACCTCTCCCTTCCTCAGCTTGCCCGCAGACCGGCACGTGGCCTTTAACGAGCTCGCCTTTGCGATTCGCGACGGCTTCCCCGTCTCGCCCGGCCACACGCTCATTGTGCCTCGGAGGCTCGTCGCGACCTGGTTCGAGGCGACCCGAGAAGAACAGGTTGCGATGCTCGAGCTCGTCGATCTGGTGAAGGCCCAGCTCGACGCTGAACTCCGACCCGACGGCTACAAC
>CAIQPA010000661.1 GCA_903873545.1 uncultured delta proteobacterium | reverse complement strand
GCAACAGCATGCCGCGCAGCTCGGGCGAGGCCGACTCGACGATGGGGACCTGCAGCAGAAAGGCGGTCAGCAGGATGGTACCCGCCGGCGCCACCAGCACGCCTGCAACGCGGGTCGCCGATGACCCCTGCGCCACCAGATAGACGATGCCGAGCAGCAGCGTCAGCGAGACCAGGTTGTCGCCCGGCGCCAGCAGCGCCGCCGGACCGCGGCTGGCCACCAGCTCACCGGCCAGCACCAGCGTGAGCAACAGCGCCGCAAGCAGCGCCGCAAACCCTGTCTGATGCTTGCGACCTTCGCGCGCCGACAACTCTCCCACATAGAGCACCGTGCTCGCTGCGAAGGCCACGATGGCTGAGAGTGCGACCACACTGGTCATGCGGAGCCCTGCCTACGCGAGTCGACGCATCGGGCCGGGAATCTCGTCGACCTTCGCGTGGGTGATCTGGTTCTGGTCGTTCACCAGCACGACTGTCGGCCGGTGCACCTTGGCCTGCTCGTCCGACAGTTCGGTGAAGGTGGCGATGATGACACGGTCGCCCTTCTTCATCAGGTGGGCGGCCGCACCGTTGATGCAGCAGACGCCAGAGCCGCGCGGCCCTTCGAGCGCGTAGGTCTGCAGCCGCGTGCCCCGCGTCACATTCCAGATGTGAACGGCCTCGAAGGGCAGGATGTCTGCCGCCTCAAGGAGGTTGGTATCGAGCGTCACGGAGCCCTCGTATTCGAGGTCTGCGTCGGTGACGACGGCACGATGGATCTTCGACTTGAACATGTTGCGGGTCATGGGGTCCCTCGACCTTGGCCGTGACCGCGTGGCGCTCCCCGTGAGGATGTGCCCGCGTCGGCGGTTGCGGATCGCCTAGCGCCTCCCCGCGGATGCACCAGACAGCTCGCGCTCTAGCACCGCCGGAGGCCCCGTCAACCCTTGCCCGATGGGCGCATCTGCCGTGCTCTGACGCACCACCGCATGCACGCGGCGGAGGAGCCGTTGCGCCCGCGCAGGTTGACGCGCTTCTGCCCCTGCCGCTACCCCTGCAACCCTCGCCGCACCTCTCTCCGGACAGCCCCTATGCGACCACTCCTGTTGGCCCTCGTCGGCCTCGGCCTTGCGCTCACCGCCTGCAGCTCCGACGGCGTGCGGTTCGACCGCGGGCTCGCCCTCACCGATGCCTCCTTCAGCGCAGAGTCCAAGCCGGGCGGCAGCGCCAAGGTCAGCCTCACCTACCTGCCGAGCGGCCCGCTCGACGCCGACTACACCACCTTCGTTCACGCCGAGGGCGAGGGCGGCTGCCGCACCACCACCGACCTCCCCGCCGACGCCGCAAACCTTCCGACGGGCTGGGCCACCACCCCTGTGACCCGTGAGGTCACCCTCTCCTTCCCCGCCACCTGCAAGGCAGGCGAACTCCAGCTCTTTACCGGCCTCTACGACCGCAAGAGCTACAAGCGGCTCAAGACCCAGTCTCCCAAGACCTCCGACCACCGCATGGCCCTGGGCCACATCGAACTCGTCGATGGGGAGCCCGACACCTCGATGCGCAGCTTCTCGCCCGCCTCGGCGCGCGTTGCGCAGCTGCTTCCCCATCTGCGCCCGTGGAAGGGTTGGGCCCAGGCCGTCGGCGGTGCGATGCTGCTCGCGCTGCTGATGCTCTTCTTCCGCAAGCACGACCCGGAGCTCTCCTACGAGCCGCCCACATCGGCAGCGCGCTGGCTCCAGTGGCTCCCTGCCATCCCGTTCGGCATCGGCCTGCTGACGGTGCTCGAGTTCGTGAAAGACGACGGGTACATCTCCTTCCGTTACGCCCACAACCTCATCCATGGCGAAGGGCTGGTC
>CAIQPA010000660.1 GCA_903873545.1 uncultured delta proteobacterium | reverse complement strand
CGACGGCTCCCTCCGCCTGACCGCGGATGGGTTGCCACTCTACGAGGCGATGAACACCCTGGTCGCAGCGCTGCCTCCCGACGACGGGGTCGCGGTACCGTTCGCACTTTCTGCAGGTGCTGCCGCCCGCTCCACCATCGTGACGACGGAGCAGGTGAAGCAGTGGGTCTCCAAGGGGGAGAAGTTCCCGCCGGACCTCCACTGGGTGGTGCTGTTCGGCAAGGACTTCGAGGGGCTCGGGAGCCGGCTCGTAAGCGAGCACGGCCTTCATCTGGTGACGACCGTCGATCAATCGCTCGCGGTGCTCACCGATCGCCCCGTACCGACAAACTGGGAGGCCTTCAGCCTTCCCACGACGGGGTGCGCGGCGTTGGCGGATTGGCCGACTGCGGGCGTTCGCCTCTGCGCGACCGATGCGGCGCGCCCTGGCTGGTGGGTCGAGCGAACTGCGGGTGCGCCGCTGCCTGCGCCAACCGACCTCTTCCTCGAACCTACCGGTGCCGCACCCGTTCTCTTCCGAGGGGTGTCGGGGCTTGTTGCACTTTCGTCACTTCCCGTCGGTCGCGCGCTTCCTGTTCGCGGCGCTGACGGTTCGGGTGTATCGTTCGACGCGGCCGTGCTCGCAGCGCAAGGTCGTGCGATCTCCTGTCGTTCTACCGATGGTTCGAGTGGCCTTCGCTGTAACCTCCGCTCCATGCCTCCGACTCCGCCCGCTCAAGGCAAACACCCATGAAGTTCGAAACGGTTCGAAGCATCTTCCGCCCAGCTCTCCTCGCCGGCATTGCGCTTGGCACCTTCGCCATGCCCTCCGCCGTCTCCTCGCACGGCATCATGGGTCACATGCATGTCACGGGGTGGGCCATCGAGAACCTGCCGCCAGGCGAGCTTCGCGACATGTTCAACGACCCCGAGGTGATGAACGCTGCCATCTTCGGCTCCGCCTACACCGACTCAGGCTACTGGCCGAAGGGCTCTGTGGAGTCGCAGGCCCGGGCCTATGGCGAGCACACGCACTGGGAGCCATTCATTCAGGACTTCGTCACCTGGATCCGGGTGAATGACCCGCCTCCGTGGACCTCCCTCGAGTCCAAGAAGCGGTTTGCCTTCATGCTCGGCTGCGCGTCACACGGCCTTCAGGATGAGATCTTCGACTCCATCTTCCTCGACCAGGTGGACTACCACGACAACGGCAATCAGGACATCGCCGACCCGGCGACAGACGGCTTCCTCGCCATCGATGGCCACCTTCGGTTCATGCCAACGGAGTACTATCCGAAGGATACCGTTCTTGAACTCTACCAGACGCTCAACATGGGCATTTCGGAGGAGACCGTCCGCTACGGCCTCGACGCGATGGAGACGCTCTATGTGAATCCCCGCACCGGCTACGCCGTGGCGGCCGGATTCGGGCGTCAGCACGGAGCCAAGCTCGGCTGGACGCGCGCCCACTACTTTGATGCCGATGTGCCGGGCAGTATCCGCAGCGAAATCCTCCCGACCATGCGCTACATGATCGCGCTCTGGGAGCGGGTGCAGGGGCAGAACTCCGCCGATAACCCGGTGCTCTTTCAGTACCCCGACGACGGTCGGTTCCTGCGTTCGCTTGACCCCGCAGATCCCGCCTCATGGGTGACCATCGTCACTGCTGCGGCGGCGAAGGCCGACTTTGTCATGCCCGACTGGAAGCTCGATGACGGCACGCCGATCGCCTTCACCAAGCGCGGAACGCACTGGGGCGGCACCGACCAGTTTGCGCGGGTGATGCAGCTTCGCCCCTTGGAGCAGCTCCCGGCCGGTAGAGCGTCAACGGTAACTTGGAACTTCAACGGACCGCTCATCAACGGCGAGGTCTCGACGGCCTCGGTGGTGTTGCCCGTCCAGACGACCTGCAGCGAAGGCAGCGGCGCATGCCCCATCGGCTGCGAGGCTCGCACCGGTATCACATCACCCGAAGAGGTCGGAACGGCTCTCGGCCGACCGGCCTCCTGCCTTCCCGCGGAAGAGGGCAGCGGTAGCGGTAGCGGCGCTGAAGGTGCTGCTACCGAGAACAAGAAGGGCGATGGCGGCGGCTGCCAAACCAGCAGGCCTGCCTCTGCCTGGGGCCTGCTCTGGTTCGCTGCGGCGCTGCTTGGGCTACGGTCAGTGCGATCGGCGCGCCGCGACGAGGATGCTGCCACCAAAGGCTAGCTCTTCGCCTCGCGAGACCGCCGCGACTTCGCCTGTGAGCAGGGCACGGATGGCGCGATCTGCCATCCCCGGCTTGTGGTCACGAGCAATCGAAGCAGCGGTCGGCGCGGCGGGCGCGATGCCCATGCGGAAGGGCAGCACACGCAATAGTGCGATGACCGGT
>CAIQPA010000659.1 GCA_903873545.1 uncultured delta proteobacterium | reverse complement strand
GCCAACCTCACCAATGTGAATGCCGCGCCCGAAGGCGTCTTCGACACGGCGACGCGGACCATCTCCTGGACGCTTGCAGACACCATCGCGGCAGGCGCGGAGCGGACGGTAACCTTCACCTCCGTCATCGCGGCCGGTCTGGCCGACGGTACCGTCATCTCCAACCAGGCGACCATCGAGAGCCCCGACCTGACCGCAGCCGTCGTCACGGACGACCCGGCGACTGCCACCGCTGCGGATGCGACGACGCTCACGGTCGTGAGCCAGCCAGACTTTGCCACCTCGACGAAGGAGGTTGTCTCGGTCTCGGGTGCAGCAGACTTCGAGCCCGGTGACGAGGTACTCTACACCATCACTGTCACCAACACGGGCACCGAAAACGCGGCCAACGTAACCGTCAGGGACGCGGTCGATACGGCGTCGCTTACCTCCTTGGTCATCGGAAATGGCGGCACCCAGACTGGGAGCACCATTACCTGGACCATCCCCGCACTCGCTGTCGGCGCCTCTACCCAGGTGGGCTTCCGCGCAACCATCGCCTTCCCGCTCGCCGACGGCACCACCGTCAGCAACCAGGCCTTCATCAGCAACGCCGATGTGGCCTCGACCCCGACCGATGACCCGACGACCGCCGACCCCGCCGACCCGACGGTCTTCACCGTCGTTTCACGGCCCGACCTCTCCTTCAGCACCAAGAGCTTCGTCGACGCGAACGGCCTGCCCGCCGTCCCCGGCGACGCCATCGACTACCTCATCGTCATCATCAACAACGGCTCCGCGCCCGCAACCAATGTTGTGGTAACAGACCTCATCAACGCCAACTTCGCGACCGTCGAGCCGGGTTCGGGCACCTTCAACACTGCGACGCGCACCCTTCGCTGGGACGCCACCACGGTGCCCGCACTCGCCTCCGTAGGCGTGGGCGAAGCCGCTGCGGTTCGCCTCACCTTCCGTGGCATCTTGGCTACCGCCATCGACAACGCCACGGTCATCTCGAACCAAGCGCAGTTCGCTTCGGATCAGGGCAACTTCCTCTCCGACGACCCGACCACGGCGACCACCGGCGACAGCACCAACTTCCAGATTGTCTCGGGCGCCGACTTTGGCAGCTCCATCAAGCTTGTGAGCGCTCCGGGCCCGCTCGGCTACCGGCCCGGCGACACCGTCACCTACTCCATCCGTGTCTCGAATACGGGCACAGCCGCAGCGCGCGCAGCCGTCGTGACCGACGCTCTGCCCGCCAACCTGACCTTCGTCTCGGCGACCCAGGGCGGCCTGCTCTCGGGTGGCATCGTGACCTGGACCGGCACGACGACCTCGGCCCTCAACAGCGTTGCCGTCGGCGGCGCTGTCGACCTTCAGGTGGTTGCACAGATCAACGCCAACCTCGCCAACGGCACCATCATCGCCAACCAGGCGCAGCTCACGGCGACCGGCTTCGCAGCCCCGCAGCCCACCGACGATCCGACCACCACCCCGGCAGACGATGCCACCGCCTTCACGGTTACCTCGGCGGCCAATCTCTCGACCAGTACAAAGGCGGTCCTCGACGAGGATGGCGACGGCATCTTCGAGCCCGGCGACACCGTTCTCTACTCCATTGTCGTGACCAACACGGGAGATGCGCCGGCCGCCAACGTGGTGGTGCGTGATCCTGTTGCCATCGCCTCGCTCGACAACATCACCGTGCTCGACGGCGGCACCTTCGCTACCAACACCATCACCTGGAGCGGCGCGACAACGCCTGCGCTCGCGAGCGTTGCGGCTGGGCCAGCCGGTGCCGTGACCGTCCGCTTCCGCGCCCGGATCAAGGCCGGAACCGCCAACGCCACCGCCATCGCCAACCAGGCCTTCATCGCCGTGGATGGTGCCGCAGAGGTGCCCACCGACGATGCTGCAAACGGCCTCGGCGATGACAACGCCACCATCTTCAACGTGGTTGCTCAGCCCCGCCTCGACACCGCCACCAAGACCGTTACCGACCTCAACGGCGGCGCGGCCCAGGAGGGCGATACCGTCGAATACACCATCACCATCGCCAACACCGGCACCGAGCCGGCGCAGGGCGTCGTGGTTCGCGACCCGATCCCCACCCAACTCACCGACGTGACCGTTGTCGGCGGCACACTCGTCGGCTCCGCAGCGGAGTGGACCGTCGGCACGCTCGCGCCCGGAGCCAGCCGCACCTTCACGCTGCGAGCGACGGTCCGTCCGGGCCTGACCGATGGCACCGTCATCTCCAACCAGGCCTTCGTTGAGTCGACCGGCTTTGCGCCCGAGGTGACCGACAACCCGGCAACCCCCACAGCCGACGATGCCACCACCATCATCGTCGATGCCTTCGGAGACCTCAGCGGCTCCGAGAAGACCGTCGAAGACCTCAACGGTGGCTTCATCGAGCCCGGCGATACGCTGCGCTACACCATCACCGTGCGAAACGGCGGTCTGGCCGCGGCAGAGCGGGTTGTCGTCACAGACGCGCTACCGGCTGAGCTCGCAGCAGGCGCTATCGCCTCCAACGGCGGGCGCATCGCCGCCGGCACCGTCACCTGGAACGCTGCCACGACGCCCGCCCTGGCCAGCATCGCTGTCGGAGCGCAGGTGCAGCTCACGGTGCAGGTCACCGTGCCAGACACTGCCGTCAGCGGAACCATCTACCGCAACCAGGCCTCGCTCACCGATGCGAGCGGCCGTACCGCCGTCACCGACGACCCCGCCACCGCCGCCATCGACGACGCCACCCTCGTTACCGTCTTCTTCCCCGAACTCGCCCTCGCGACCAAGTCGGTCGTCGACCTCAACGGCGAGAACGTCGAGCCGCTTGACCGCCTCGAGTACACCATCGCCTTCGGAGCCGGCACCGGCCCCGCGCTCACCAACGTGCTGGTGACGGATGCCCTCGATGGCCTCCTCACCGACATCGTGGTCGGGCAGGGCGGAACCTTCGACGAGGCTTCGCGCACCGTCAGCTGGAGCGCAGCCACCACCTCGGCGCTCGGCCGTGTGAACACGGGGGCATCTGTCGCGCTGACCTTCCAGGCCACCATCGCCGCCAACGCGCCCGACGCAGCCCTGATCCTCAACCAGGCGATCCTCGCCTCCGTCGAGGTGCCGAGCGGCACGCTCTCCGACGACCCCAGTACGGCGGAGGCTGACGATGCCACTGCGGTGCTCATCGTCGCGCCCCCGACGACCGACCTCGGTGCCACGACCAAGGTTGCCACCGACCTCAACGGCGGTCTCCTCGAGCCCGGCGACCGGGTCGCCTACCTCGTCACCATCCCCAACGCCGGCCCCGGCCGCTCGGTGGGCGGACTGCTCATCGACCCCTCGCCCGAGTATGGCGCGCTTGTCGCCGGCTCGGTGCAGATCAACGGCGTTGCTGTCCCCGACGGTGCGGCGCTGCTCGCAACCGGCCTGCCGCTTCCGCAGATCGACGCTGCCGCGCAGGCCACCGTCGCCTTCGAGGTCACCGTCTCGGCCGATGCGCCCCGCGGCGAACTCCTCTCCAACAGCGCCCTCGTCAGCGACCGAACCGGCATCGTCTGGCGCTCCGACGACCCGGCCACGCCCGAGTTCGACGACCCGACCGACCTCGTCATCGGCGAAGGCGTCGACCTCTCGCGGAGCATCAAGGCCTTCACCCTCAAAGACACCGACGGCGACGGCCAGGCCGACGTCGGAGAGGGCGTGCACTACGTCATCGGCCTCATCAACCGTGGCAACATCGCCGCGACCGACGTGGTACTGAGCGACCTCCTGCCCGCCAACCTGGGCTATGTTGCCGGAAGCCTCAAACTCGACACCGTCTCTGCCACCGATGCAGCCGATGGCGACTTCGGCAGCGTGGTCGATGCAGACCTCGAGGTCACCGTCGGCCGCCTCGAGGCCGGCGACACCCGTGCCATCGAGTTCGATGCAACCATCCTCGCCGGCCCCACCGTGGTGAACCAGGCCTCCATCAACAGCGACCAGGTGCGGCTCCTCACCGACGACGACGGCAACCCCGCCAATGGCGTTGCCCCGACCGTGGTCATTGTCGGCTCGCCGCTTCAGGATGGTGCCCTCCGCAAGACCGTCTCGGACGCCAACGGCGGCCTCGTCGAGCCCGGCGACACCCTCGTCTACACCATCAACTGGCGCGCATCGGGCAGCAAGGTGCTCTCCATCGGGGTCACCGACAGCCTGACTGGCCCCGCCGTCTACGGCGCTGTGCTCACCTCCGACGCAGACACCCTCGTCACGCTCGGTCTGCCTGCCAGCAGCATCACCTTCCCCGGGCTGCAGGCCCGCGAAGAGCGCACCGTCGTCTATGCCGTCCAAGTCGGCGCAGATGCGCAGGTAGGCGACCTGGTCTGCAACAGGCTCGCTGCGGAGGCCGTCACCACGCCCGACCCTGTCTGCGTCACGGTCGGTGGCGAGATCGGCGTCGCCTCTGTGTCGGGAACCCTCTTCTACGAGCCCGGTGAGACCGACGGCCTCTTCAGCGAAGGCGACGAAGTCCTCCCGGGCTACGTCGCAGAACTCGAGCCCCGCGCCGGCGGCACGGGCGTCATCCGCCGCGCGGTCGCAGATGCCGACGGCAAGTTCGACTTCGGCTCCGTACCGGCCGGCTCCTACAGCATCGGCGTCTTCGCAGAGGGCGGCTCTGCCGCCGGCGCGGGACGGCTCGGCGACCGAGACCTCGACCTCGCCAACGGCGGCTCCTCCGTCGACGGCCTCGCCGCATCGCCCATGGGTGTCCTTTACGGAGCCAAGACCCTCGCACCCGCTTCGGGCCAGCAGATCTTCCTCTACTACGCCGACGATGAGACCGACTCGCTCCTCGCCGGTCGCAAGATCGACCCTGCACTGCTTGGTCACCCCTCGCAGCAGGGCCAGCGCGTCGGCGGCCGCGGCTTCTACCGCTTCGACCCGCCGAAGGGCCACCTCTACCGCATCGACGTTGCGACCTCCGGCACCAACACCGCCTTCCCCTCCGAGCTCTTCCCGCCGGTCCAGCAGGCGCTCGTGGTGGGCAGCCCCGTGCAGGTTGTTGCCGGCTCCGACCCGGCCACCCTCGACGACGCCTCGCGCAAGTATCACACGCTCCTCGACTGGCGCAGCGACGAGGGTGCGGTCACCCGCAACCACCTCCCGCTCGACCCCTCCGACAGCCGCATCGAACTCACCAAACGGGCCGACCGCGTCTCTGCCTACGTCGGCGGAATCGTCACCTACACCCTCCGCGTCATCAACCGGTCCAACACCGACATCACCTACGCGCCCGCGCTCCGTCAGGGCGGCGGTATCCTGCACGACACCCCGCCCGCCGGCTTCCGGCTCGTGGCACGCAGCCCCCACTGGACGCTCCGTCGCGCGGACGGCCGCGTGGTCGAGACCGCCGAAGCCAGCGTCACGGGCGAGCGGCTCCTCGACTTCGGTCGCAAGGCCTCCGACGGCCTCCAGGCCCCCTTCGATCTGCCCGCCGGCGGCGAACTCGAACTCAAGTATCAGATGGTCATCGGCAGCTCGATTGAGCCCGGCCGCATCTACAAGAACGAGGCTGTCTTCCGCTCGGGCGACGGAGTGACAGCGCTCTCGAACAGCGACCGCGCTGAGCTCCGCATCGACTTCGACCCCGTCTTCGACCAGGGCGATCTGCTCGGCAAGGTCTTCTGCGACACCGACGGCGACGGACGCCAGCAGGAGGGCGAGTTCGGCATCTGGTCGGCCCGCCTCTTCCTCGACACCGGCAGCTATGTCGACGCCGACCGCGAGGGCCGCTTCCACTTCGGCGAGATCCTCCCCGGCCTCCACCTCGTCAAGCTCGACACCGCCACGCTCCCGCCCGGCAGCAGCCTGACCACCGATGAGCGCCGCCTCTTCAACGTCACCCGCGGCACGCCGAGTGTGGTCAACTTTGGCGTTACCTGCGCCGAGAACTTCGTCGGCCCCACGGCCATCGAGCCTGGCGAAGCCACCCGCGCCATGGCGGAGAAGATGGCGCAGGCCCGCTTCTTCCAGGTCGTAGCGACCACCAAGCCGCCCCGCGTCACCATCGACGGCCAGCCCCTCCCCACGCTCGACGCATCGCTCGCGCTCTCGCTCGGCCGCTCCCGCTCCGGACAGTCGGGCAGCAGCCGCGGCGAGGGCGGCGCCATCATCGTCCGTTGGGACGACACCGTCATCGACACCTCCCTGAACTTCCGCCTCTCGAGCAGCAGCGAAGCCAACCGCTGGGTCCTTGAAGTCGTCGAGTTGGAGACCGGCCTCGTCGTCTGGCAGTCCTCCAAGGATGGCAAGGCGCCCGCGTCGCTCGACTGGGACGGCACCGATGGCAGCGGCAACACGCTCCTCGCGCCGCGCCGCGCCTACGAGGCCCGCTTCCGCGTCTTCGAGGGCAACCGCCGCATGACGGAGGCCCCCGCGATGCCCTTCCTCGTCGCAGGTCAGTCCATCCGTTACCTGGTCGACCAGAAGTTCCAGGGCACTGTCTCCGCCAAGGGCCGGCTGCCCGAGGCCTTCCGCAAGATGGCCAAGGAGCTCGCACCCCGCCTGCTCTCTACCGGGCCCAACCCCATCCGCGTCGAGGTCCATCTCGACGACGACCCGGACAAGGAAGACGAGCAGGCGCAGTCCGCCGCGATGGCGCAGAACATCGTGAAGTACCTCACCACCGACCTCAAGCTCCCCAAGGATCGGGTCACCTTCGAGGCCTTCGGCGCCACGAAGCCCATCTACCCCAACATCGGCGACCGCCCCCGCGAGATCAACCGGCGCATCATGCTCCGTGTCCGCGACCCCGCGCCCGCCGCCGTCGAGGTCTCGCTCCCCGCTCGTCCCGCGCCGGTCGCGGAGGTCATCGTCAACCGCCGCTCGGTTGCCCGTGGCGCCGCCGCCGCCTTCACCGACAAGTTGCCCAAGCCGGTCGACGGCATCGTGGTGGTCACGCTCCGCGGAGACGACGGCTCGGTGCGCTCTTCCAGCGCCCGCGTCCGCGATCCCCTCGCTGCCGCCTCCATCGCGACGCCCGCCTTCCCGAGCGTCCCGCTCGAGGTCGACATGACCGCCGGCCGCATCAAGCTCGGCTCCGCCTCCGTCACCATCGACGGCCTTGGACTCAAGATCGACGCCGCCGAGAAGACCGCTCTCCTCCGCGCCGGCAAGGTTGAGCCGGTCATCGCTGCCACCGTCGCCGGCATTCCGACCGAGGTCGCCTCCTGGCGGGCCGAGATCGCCGACGAGTTCGGCGACCTTGTCTACGAGAAGTCGGGTGACGGCGCTCCGTCGGCCACCTTCAACTGGGCTGGCGAGACCACCGTCGCAGGCGCATCGGTTTCTGTGGGAGAGTATGACCTCCGCCTCTTTGTGAAGCGGAAGAACGGCGCCCAGATCGCCTCCGCTCCGCTCCGCGTCGGCCTCTTCGATGCCAGCAGCCGCGCCTCTGCCCGCAAGGTTGCCGCGGCCGAGCCCGTTGCAGCGCAGGTCCGCGTCAACGGCAAGCGCCTCACGGGAACCACCAAGTTCACCTCCACTGTCGAGGCCGCCACAGGCATGACGGTCTGGGTCGACCTCCTCACTGCCAACAATGCTCGCGCGCTCGTACCCGTTGTGGTGCCCGCTGGCTTCGATGCCACCGTGAAGGGCGCCACCACGCTGGCCCCCTATGTCATCCAGGCAGTCACGCTCAGCGAAGGGAGCGGCGCCGAGGTGGTTCCTGCAGCACCCGCAGCAGCACCCGCAGCAGCACCCGCAGCGGCCCCCGCAGCAGCACCCGCCGCAGCACCCGCAGCAGCACCCGCAGCAGCACCCGCCGCAGCGCCCGCCGCAGCACCTGCAGCAGCACCTGCCGCAGCGCCCGCCTCCCCGGCCG
>CAIQPA010000658.1 GCA_903873545.1 uncultured delta proteobacterium | reverse complement strand
CTCGATGGATGCGCTCGGCCACCTCAACAACACGGTCTACTTCCGCTACTTCGAGAACGCGCGCATCGCCCTCTTTGCCACCTGGCCGATGGAGCCGCTGGGCATGGAGCGGAGCGTGGGGGCGATCGTCGCCGAGACCCGCTGCCGCTTCCGCCGCCCGATCGTCTTCCCCGACACGGTGCTGGTGGGGTCGCGGGTCATCGAGGCCGGCGCCGATAGCGCCATCATCGAGCATGCCATCTACTCCCCCAAGCTGGGCATGGTGGCCGCGATCGGCAGCGCCAACATCGTCTGCTACGACTACACGGCCGGCCGCCGGGCGCCCTGGCCCGCAGCGGTCGCCACCATCCTCGGACTTTCGAACCCCTCGGAGAACCCATGAGCCAGCACGATGAACCGACCGCGCTGAGCCGCCGCGAGATGCTCAAGCGGACGGGCGGCCTCCTGGGTCTTGGCACCGTTGCCGCCTGTGCGCCGGGCGCGGTGCAGCGGCCCGAGGCGACGTCGCGCAGCCGGCGTATCGCGGGACCGATGGTGGGCTACGGCACCTACCGCGAGACGGCCATCTGGTTGCAGCTGGATGGGCCGGGCGAGGTCTGGTTCGAGGCCTGGCCCGCGTCGCGCCCCGCAGACCGTGTTCGCTCGGAGGTGGTCGAGGTGGACCCGCAGCGCTCCTTCACCGCCGTGGCGCGGCTGATGCGGCTCGAGCCCGGCACCCGCTACCAGTATGAGGCCTTTGTGGATGGCCGCCGCGTGGAGCTCGCCTTCGCCTGCAGCTTCGTGACGCAGGCGCTCTGGGAGTGGCGCACCAACCCGCCGGAGTTCAAGGTGGCCTTCGGCTCCTGCGCCTACATCAACGAGGAGCAGTACGACCGTCCGGGCCAGGGCTACGGCGGCGAGTATGAGATCTTCGGGAGCGTGGCGCGCGAGCAGGCCGACCTGATGCTCTGGCTTGGCGACAACGTCTACTTCCGCGAGGTGGACTGGGAGTCGGCCGACGGCCTCGCCTACCGCTACACCCACAGCCGCCGCACGCCCGAGCTGCAGCCGCTGCTGGCCTCGACCCACCACATCGCCACCTGGGACGACCACGACTACGGCCCCAACGATGCCTCGTGGAGCTACCCCTTCAAGGAGGCGGCGCTCGACGCCTTTGCCACCTTCTGGGCCAACCCGAGCTACGGCTTCTCCGACACCCCTGGTGTCTTCACCCGGTTTGTCTGGGGCGACGCCGAGTTCTTCATGCTCGACGACCGTTACTACCGGGCCCACCGGCAGACGCCCGACGACGACACCAAGCCGCTGCTTGGCGAGGCCCAGCTCGCCTGGCTCCTCGACGGCCTCACCGCCAGCACGGCCACCTTCAAGGTCATCGTGAGCGGCAGCCAGGTGGTCAACAACAGCTCGGACCAGGAGGTCTGGGCCCGTTATGCGAAGGAGCGTGCGGCGCTCTACGCCGGGCTCGAGAAGCGCAAGGTGACGGGGCTGCTCTTCCTCTCGGGCGACCGGCACATGAGCGAGCTTCTGAAGCTCGAGCGGCCGGGCAGCTACCCGCTCTACGACTACACCTCGTCGCCGCTGACCTCGGGCCCCTACGATGGGCGCTGGGACAAGGAGAACCCGCTCCGGGTGGAGGGCACGCTGGTGACCAGCCGCCGCAACTACGGGGTGCTGAAGTTTGCCGGCGTGAAGGGTGACCGACGCATCGTTCTGGAGTGCCGCGGTGTGGACGGTTCGCTGCTCTGGGAGCAGACGCTGACGCAGGCGCAGCTGGGTGTGGTGCCCAAGCCCTGAGGCGCTACCCGAGCTGTTCTCGCAGTGCCTCTTTGGTGGCTGTCGTGAGCAGGTCGAGGTCTTGAATGGACTGGAGCTGCTCGATTCTCTCTGGCGGGAGCAGGCCGGCGGCGAACGAGATGATCGACTGGCGCTCACGCTCCGCTGCGATTGTTATGATCGACTGGCGCTCACGCAGGATCGACTGGCGCTCTCGCTCCGCTCCTCTTGCCTCTCCCCTCAGCTCGATGTGCTGGACGAACTCCTGAAAGCTCATGTTCTTCTCTTCATCCGACATTGTCCGGCTCCGATGGTTGGCTGTGCTACATGAGCCTGTCGCGGAGGGCGGCCTGCACGGCAGCCACGAGGCGGTCGGGATCCTGAATGACGCGGAGCTGGTCGAGCCGATCGGCCGACAGGAAGCCCGCAGCGATCGCCAT
>CAIQPA010000657.1 GCA_903873545.1 uncultured delta proteobacterium | reverse complement strand
GCAATGAGCACCGTTGTCTGGTGCACGATGGCATCGATCAGCAGCTTTGCGAGCATGGGGCTCCGGGCGTTGGAGTCGGGCGAAGGTCAGGCCGGTGGCAAAACGGGAAGAGCCCCCGAAAGGTGGGGGCTCGGTGCGTCCGTTAGAGCGGACGCGACGGTGCTTCGCAGGCCAGCGGGCCGGTCGCGCAGCGGATGACGGAGCTCTGGTAGCCGCCCCAGGAGAGTGCCTCGGTGCGGACGAACCGCTCGCCGAAGAAACCCCGAACGAAGACCTCGCCGCTCACGAAGGAGTAGTTGGCGCCGATCGAGCACTCCGTGCAGCCGCCGCTCGTGATGTCGTCGCCGTGCTCGATGCGGAACGAGGGGTCGACCAGCTCACAGAAGTCCTGACCGTGGCCGCTCGTGTCGGTCGCCGGCAGGTAGGGACCCTCCGCGACCTCCGAGAGGAAGAAGCGGTAGCCCGCGTCACCGCAGGAGACCAGGCCCACCCAGAGGCCGTAGCGGGCATCAAACCGACGGAAGGAGGGGCCGTCGCAGTTCATGGCCTCGGCGCTCCAGTAGGTCTCGTCGATGGTCTCGGGCACCCGGTCGAGCGCTGCCGGCTCCCAGCCCTCGCAGGCCTCCGGACCGGCCACAGGCTCGGCCGGCCCCGTGTAGCCGATGGGCGTCGGGCAGTTGGCGAAGATGACCTCGTCGTTGAAGGTGCAGAAGACGCCGCCAGAGACGCCAGCGGCATTGAGCTCGCAGTTCGCGAGCGCCTCCTCCCGCGAGATGCCAACCGTCTCGATGAAGGGGGAGTTGTCACAGCGGAAGCCGCGGTAGAGGTCGCCGGCGGCAGCCTCGTCTGCCGGCTCGGGCGTGGGCTCGCCTCCACCGTCGCCGGAGGAGGGGATGTAGGCGGAATCGCCGCAGGCGTAGGAGAGGCAGGAATCGAGCTGGGCCTGACCCGAGGCAAGGCAGAGGTCGTCGCCGTACCCGTAGCTGCGGCAGGCCTCGATGACGGCGTTGGCGATGGAACGGCACTCGAGGTAGCAGGCCTCGTCGATGGCGGGCTGCTCGTCGGCGGGGGCCTCGGCTTCGGGCGCGGAGGCTTCCGAATCGAAGCACCGCTCAGCGAGCACTTCGCCATTCCACGTGCAGCGGATGCCGAGTCCGGGGTTGCTCGCGTAGTTGAGCCCGCAGTTCTGAAGCGCCTCCTCTCGGGTGATGTCTTCGGTGACGATGAAGGCCTCATCCTGACAGAAGTCCGCACGATAGAGGCCGAGCTCGGCTGCCGCATCCGAGCGGACGTCGCCCTCGGTCGCAGCGGCATCGTCGTTGGCTCCTTCGTCGCCGCCATCGTCGTCGCGCTCCTCTGTCCGCTCCTCGGCAGCGGCCGCCTCAGGGGTCTCGAGGTTGTTCGAGACGGAGGCGAGGCTCCCAGACTCCGGGGCGTCGATCGTCTCCTCCTCGACGCAGGCCGTCGCAGAGAGCAGCAGACAGAGCAGCGGGATTGTCGGGTTGCGGAATGCTGTAGGTCGCATGGGAACTCCTTCGAGGTTCCGCGGAGGAATTTCCGGCGGAGACAAGGGACAAGATAACGATGCGGGATTCTGGGGGCAGATGGTGAATTGTTCACCCGCTACGCGGGCCCCTCTCTGCCTTCGATGCGGCCTGTTTGGGCGAGATGCGGAGGCACGAATGCAGCCCGCGCGGCAGGGCTCGCCTCACCCCAACCACAAAGTTGCCTCGTGCTTGGCCGCGTGCCAAGGCAGCTCGCCCCTGCGGGAGATGCGTCTCATGACCAATCGAATCAGCCAAGCCGAGCGTTGCCCACGCTGCCGCATGCACGAGGAGCACTGCCTCTGTGCGGAGATCGTGCCCATGGAGACCCGCACCCGCCTCGCGCTCATCCTGCACCACCGCGAGGTCGACAAGCCCACCAACACGGGCCGCATCGGCCTGCTCGCGCTGCGCAATGCGGTGAGCTTCGTCCGTGGCACCGAAGATGCGCCTGCCGACCTCTCATCGCTAGACGACCCCGAGCGTCGGCTGCTCCTGCTCTTCCCGCGCGAAGATGCGCGGGTGCTCACACCCGAACTCATCGCAGCCGACCCCCGCCCCATCACGCTGGCCGTCCCCGACGGCACCTGGGCCCAGGCCCGCCGCTGCGCCCGCCGCGAAGAGGTGCTGGCCCGCGCAGAGGCCGTGCTGCCGCCCGACGCGGGCCCCACCCGCTACCACCTGCGCCACGAACATGTGCACGGCGGGCTCGGCACGGGCGAGGCCATCGCACGGGCCTACGCCCTCCTCGAGAGCCCCGCGGTGGGCGACGCCATCCAGCGCCTCTTCGACCTGCAGGTGCTCCGCACGCTCGCCACGCGCGGCAAGCAGCTCCCCACGGAGTTCACGCGACGGAGGTGAGGGCGGGGGCGGCGTTTCTACCTCGCCGCCCGCTTCGCGCCGCCCGCCACCTGCTCCATCCGCCAGCGGACGATGCGGCGGAGGAGGTTCTCGGGCAAAGGCATATTGTGCGCCACCTGAATCGCCCCCTTCGAGGTCTTGAAGGCGGTGAGCTCTGCCTCGAAGGCAACCATCGCCGCTGCGCCGGGATAAATGCCCACATGCTCCTTGAAGGCGCCGAGGTGCACGAGGTTTTGGCCAAGGTGCCAGGTGG
>CAIQPA010000656.1 GCA_903873545.1 uncultured delta proteobacterium | reverse complement strand
TCCGACTCATTCGATGGCGTTCCGCCATTGTCGAAGAAGCGGTAGTCGCCGTCGGTCGCGCGGTGGGAGGCAGACAGCCCCACCCAGTGATCCGCGGTCCGCAGGCTGACGCCGCCAGAGAGCCGCCCGGTGCCCCAGGCGCCGGCACTCGCGGCCGCCCAGAGGCCCTCCGCCTCGGTGTCTCCCGCCGTGAGCTCGATGAGCCCACCGCCGCCCATCGTGCCAGCCTCCAGCGGTGCGGCTTCGCGGTAGACCCGGGCCGATTGCACCGTGTCGGGCGGCAGCAGCGACCAGTCGAAGGCGGCTGCAAAGCCCGAGGTGAGCGGGAGGCCGTCGAGCACCACCGCGACCTGGGCAGGTGCAGACCCGCGGATGGAGATGAAACTGCTCGACCCGGGAAGTCCTGTCTCGCGCAGTCGCAGGCTGGGCATCCGCTCGAGCTCTCTTCCCAGGTCCGAGAAGGTCGTGCGCGCCGCGGTGAGCGAGTTGCGAGCAGCCTCCTGACCGCTCCAACCGAGGTGGTAGGCAAAGGGGGCGCCGTCGGTGCGGGTGTTGGGCAGGAGTGCGCCCGGTCTGGGCTGCGGCGCTGGCTGCAGTTCGCCTGAACCTTCGGCCTCGGCCTGCGCGACGCCATCGTCCGGCGGCACGACCTCCGGGTCTGCCGATGCAACGGCAACGCGCAAAACGGCTGCGCAAAGCGCATCGGCGAAGAGGGGGAGCAAGTCGGAGTCCTGAAGCGATGTCCCCGAGCGCGAGGGAGGTCGTACGCTCCGCTTTCACGGAGGATCTGGCCGGTCTTCGGACTCGAGCTCTCAGTCCCCTCGACTTCCCGGTTGTCCCAGTGTCGTGGTGAGGGGGTATCGCTCACACCGCTGCGCGTCAGTTCTGGAGTCTCACCAGATTCCCGCTTGGCCCGCCCTCAGAACAGGGAGAGAACCAAATCGCCTTCACCGCTACTGTCATAGCCCTGCGGGTGCAAGCCGCGCGGCGGAGCGGGCCCGAGGTTGCCTCCGCAGGTGGCGAGTGGTAGTTCGACGGCGTGGAATCTCTCGACCTCACACAGTTTGCATCGTCCATCGAACGCGGTGTCGATGGTATCTGGCGCCCGCCGGAGGCGGAGGCGATCTCCTATCCCGCGGATGGAAACGATTCCTGCTTTGCTGTGGAGGAGAACTCGTTCTGGTTCAACCACCGCAACGCGGTCCTCACGGCGCTGATTGCTCGCTACCGCGACGAACTTGGTGGCGCACCCTTCGCCGATATCGGCGGAGGAAATGGCTTCGTGGCACTGGCCGTCGAGGCCCTCGGGATCCCCACGCTGCTCGTGGAACCCGGGCCGCAGGGCGCCGCCCGCGCCCATGCTCGCGGACTCTCCTCCGTCGTCGAGGGTACCCTCGACAGCTGCCAGTTTCGCGACGGATGCCTTGCCGGCGCAGGGATGTTCGATGTCGTCGAGCACATCGCCGATGATGTCGGTTTCTTGCGAGAGACAGCGCGCGCGCTCCGTCCAGGCGGTCTGCTCTTCATTTCGGTCCCGGCCTACCCACTGCTCTGGTCGCACGAGGATACAGCTGCCGGTCACGAGCGTCGCTACACTGCAGCCTCGATGTCGCGGCTGCTGTCTAGCGCCGGCTTCGAGCAGTGCTACCTCGGCCACTTCTTCCGCCCGCTACCACCGGTCATCGCACTATTGCGTGTGCTGCCCTTCCGCATGGGCATCGCGCCCGCCGCGCCGACCGCTGCTTCGATTGCTCGTGACCACAAGCCGGGGATGGCAGATCGCGCCATCCGTGCCCTGCTCACAGGCGAAGTCGC
>CAIQPA010000655.1 GCA_903873545.1 uncultured delta proteobacterium | reverse complement strand
TCCCATGTAGGCGGGGTCGGGTCCGGGCGGGTCGAGGATGATGCGGTCAGACATGGGCTCCGGAAGGCGGCGCTAGAAGAACTCCCACTGGCCGACCGAGCGCCCCTGCTGGAGCTTGGAGGCGATGGCGTAGGCGTCCATGGCGAGAAGAATCATGATGACCGGGGTCGAAACAAAACCTGAGGCGAAACTGAATGCACCGAAGAGAACGAAGAGGACCGCACCCTTGAAGTACTGGCCGAGCATGAACTGCGGCAGACCAGGCAAACAGCACAACACAATCGAGAGGATGGCAGCCATGACCGGAGACATGCTCGATGCGCTCGGATGAATCGGTTCAGACAAAGCTCCCTCCGGATTGGGTCAGTCGCGACAGCATCGCAGTAGCGCCAGCGAAGGCGCTTGCGAGATCCTACTCAAGTTCGGCGCTAGCGAGGAGTGAATCTTCAGGCCCGCAAGCCCCGTTCCGCCGCGAGCGCTTCGATGCGGCCACGGATCTCGTTCCGCGCCACGCGGAAGTGGGAGAGTCTCTCTTCGTGGGTCAGCGCCTCGTGTTTGCGGTCGGGGTCCTGGAGCGGCCAGTGGAGGCGCTCCGCCTCGCCGAGGAAGAGGGGGCAGACCTCTTCGGCGCAGAGGGTGATGACGAGGTCTACGGTGGCAGGGTCGATCTCGTTGACCGACTTGGAGGCCTGGTCAGTGAGCGAGAACCCGAGCTCCGCCATGGCCTCGATGGCGAGTGGATTGACATGCGTTGGCGCGGAGCCGGCAGACTGGACGCGGGCCTGTGGGAGGAGCTGGCGCGCGAGCCCCTCTGCCATCTGGGAGCGGGCCGAGTTGGCGACGCAGAGGAAGAGGAGGGAGGGTTGGACCTTGGGGGAATGGAGCATGGGTTCGGCGGGGGTGGTGTCGGCGTGGTTGCGTTCGGCTGTGAGAAGTAGCAGAGGTTCGGCGCGATCGGACAATGGAATCGAGGGCTGGCGATGGGAGAGTGGGAGCAGTTTGACGGGGGTCTCTTCGACCCCGCCTTGGAGGGCGGAAGGGCGGCCGCAAGCATCCGTTTCCGCTCCGGTTGTGTGGAGGCCCGCATCGCTTCGGGCGCCTCGTTTGAGCTGCCCTACGCGGGGCTTCGGATCGAGCTCGGCGGTCATTCCGGTCGCGTGGTGTTTCTGCGGGGCGCGGCCGACGGACGGGTCATCTTCTCGGAGGCCAAGGGCTTCCTTGAGGCCGTTCGAGAGCGTGGCGGCACAACCGTCGAAGCGGCTCATGAGGCAGTGCTTTCCGGCATCAACCGAGACCGCCGCCGTGGGCGCGGGCTTTGGCTTGTCGCGGCGGTGGTGCTGGCCGGCCTCGCCTGGTTGATCCCGCTCGGCCTCCGCGCCGGGGTGGACAGCGCGGTGGCGTCGCTGCCGAAGTCGGTCGATACCCAGCTTGGCGACCTTGCAGCGATGGAGATCAGCCGGACGGGTCCCACGGTGGACGACCCGCGAGCCGCCGCCTTCGCGCAGGAGGTGGTCGACAAGCTGGTGGCTGCGCTGCCGCCGGAGGACCGGGAGTATGCCTTCAAGATCACGGTGGTGGAGAACCCGCAGGTGAACGCCTTCGCACTGCCGGGTGGCCGCATGGCGCTGCTCTCGGGGCTGCTCAAACGGGCCGACAGCGCAGACATGGTCGCAGCGGTGCTGGCACATGAGATCTCCCATGTGACGGGGCGGCACGGCCTGCGCCATATGGCCCGCTCGCTCGGTGTAATCGCCGGCCTGCAGCTTCTCCTCGGCGATGTCTCGGGCATCATTGCCATCCTGGCGCAGGGCGCGACGCTGGCTGTCATCACCAACTACAGCCGTGACCACGAGTCCGAGGCCGATGCAGCGGGGCTAAAGCTGCTGGCCAAGGCGGGGTTCGACCCAGCGGCGATGCCGGCCTTCTTTGCGAAGCTGAAGTCGCTCGATTCCTCCGAAATCCCCAAAGGGCTGGAGTGGATCTCCACCCACCCGGACCACGACAGTCGCATCGCTGCATTGCAGGCGTTGCTTCCGTTGGCGGAGCGTGGCAAAGCGGCTGTGCTCAAAAACAGTTTCGCCGAGGCCAAGGCCGCGGTGAAGGGTGACTAGTCTTTGCGCATCGACCATCTCCCTTCGGAGTGAGACATGGAAGTAGAAGTCTGTAACCGCCCCGCCTTTGCTCACCTACGGGCGAAGCTATCGCCGGGGGAGGTCATCATCGCAGAGTCGGGGGCAATGGCCTCCATGACCTCGAACACCAACCTTCAAGCGACCTGGAACGGGGGCTTCTTTACGGCCCTCATCCGCAAGTTTTTCGGCGGCGAGAGCCTGTTCGTGAACGAGGTCTCGTCGACCTCGGGAACCGCAGAGGTCATGCTGACGCAGTCGACGCCCGGCGACATGGTAGCCATCGCGCTCAACGGCACGGAGATGTTCCTGGAGAGCGGCGCGTTTGTGGCCTGCACACCCGGCGTGACGATGGGCGTGGGCTTCGCCGGCTTCGCCTCCATCTTCGGCGGCGAGGGTTTCTTCCGGCTCAAGGTCGGCGGGCATGGCACCGTCTGGATTGGCGGCTACGGCGCGATCGTGGAGCGCGAGCTGACCTCGGAGCTGACCATCGATTCGGGCCACCTCATCGCCTACGAGACCACGGTCTCGCTTTCGGGTGGTCTTGCCGGCGGCCTCGTCTCCTCCTTTCTGAGCAAGGAAGGGCTGGTGATGCGGGCGCGCGGCCCGGGCCGCGTCTACCTTCAGACGCGAAGCCTCGATGGCCTCGCGACCTGGACCAACCGCTTCCTCTTTTAAGTCGCCCGTCCCGCAGGAGGGAGCATGCAGATTGAATTGTTGTGCAGGACGGCTTCGACCGTCGCAAAGGTTACGCTGGGCGCCGGTGAATCGGTGACCTGCGAGGTAGGCGCGATGGTCGCGATGTCGCCGCAGGTCGTTGTGGAGACAACATCCAAGAGCCGCGGCGGCGGCATGATGGCCGGCATCCGTCGCGTATTCTCGGGCGAGAACTTCTTCCTCAACCACTTCACGAGCAGGGTAGCGGGTGGCGAAGTCTACCTCGCCCCGTCACAGCTCGCCGACGTCTACCACCATGCCCTCCGCGGCGGTTCAGTGGTGGTGCAGGGGAGCAGCTGGCTCGCCTCGAGCGCCGGCATCGAAATCGACACCACCTTCGCAGGGATCGGCAACGCCCTCTTCAGCGGCGAGTCGATGTTCTGGGTAAAGTGCACCGGCACGGGCGACCTGCTCTTCAACAGCTTCGGGGCCATCTACCCGGTCGACGTTGACGGCTCCTATGTGGTCGATACCGGCCACATCGTCGCCTTCGAAGAGACGCTCTCCTTTCAGATGACGAAGGCCTCGACCAGCTTCATCGGTAGCTTCCTCGGCGGTGAGGGTCTCGTCTGCCGGTTCAATGGCCGTGGCCGCATCTGGGTGCAGTCGCACCAGCCCGACGCATTCGGCCGCACCGTCGGCCCCCTCTTGCTTCCTCGCGACTGATCGGGCTTCGGAGAACAACCATGTCGAATCTACTTGTTTCGCGCATCGATGAGCGCCCCGATTTTCCGCTGCTTCGCGTGGCGTTGGAGCCTGGCCAGAAGGTCTTTGCAGAGCCTGGCGCGATGGTGACGATGACCTCCGGCGTGAAGCTGAGCGCCGGCCTCCGCGGCGGCATCGGCGCAACGATCGGGCGGGCGTTCGGTGGCGAGAGCCTCATCATGTCCACCTACGCTGCGACCGAGTCCGGCGAGGTCACCTTCGCGCCGCCCTCGCTCGGCGACATCCAACATCTGCGGCTTGATGGCTCCGGAACGGTGCTGGTGCAGCGCGGTGCCTTCCTCGCGCATGGCGAAGGCGTCGAGGTCTCGGCCAGCTGGCAGGGTGCACGCGGCTTCTTCAGCGGGCAGGGGCTGGTGATGCTCAAGGCGAGCGGCCGCGGCGACCTCTTCTTCAACAGCTTCGGGGCGATCATCCCTCTCGATGTTGCCGGCGATGGACTCATCGTCGACACAGGCTTCATCGTCGCCTTTGAAGACACCGTGAACTATCAGATCCGCAGTCTGCCGACCGCGCGCGCAGGCCTCTTCTCGAAGCTCAAGACCTTCTTCATGGGCGGCGAAGCAATCGTCTGCGAATTCTCGGGCCGCGGACGGGTCTGGATCCAGGCGCGCCAGCTCGGAAGCTATCTGAGCTGGGTTCATCCCTATCGGCCCGTCAAGCAGCGCTCGAACGACGACTAACGCCTGCTCACCTCGGAGATGCGGAGCCGGAGCCTGTCGGAGGCCGGCCAGTCCTCCAGCGACTCCCACTGACGCGCGGCGATGTCGAGCGCCACAACGGCCTCGTCGATGCGTCCCGCAGCAACTTGCAGCTCTCCAGCGAGCGCTGCAAAGGTGGCGAGGTCGGCATCCACCTGGTGCGACGTCCGCAGCGACTCCTGCAGCAGGTGGAGATAGTGCTGCCACCCGATGCGGTCGCCGTGCTGCGCGAGGCAGGGAAGGAGCGCAGCGTAGATGAAGATGAGGAAGGCGAACTGGCCCTGCGCCTGCACCTGCTTCTCGAGCGTTTCGAGCACCTCGCGGGCGCTGTCGAACTCCTCCTGAAGGATGGAGGTCATGGCGAGGTTGATGCGGGTCAGCACAAGGCTCTTCACGCCGATGCTGGTCTGGATCTCGAGCGCTTCGAGGTAGTGCTGACGCGCGAGTTCGTAGTCGCCACGATAGCGCGCCACCTCTGCGAGGCCATTGTAGCACTGGGCAAGTTCATTGCGAATGCCGAGGTCGCGGAAGGTAGCCATCGCCTCGGTGTAGGTCTCTTCGGAGCGCCGGAAGTTACGCTGCGCTCGGTGGAGATGGCCGAGTCCGAGGAGGCATCGAGCGACACCGGCTTGGTCGCCGAGATCGAGGAAGATGGCGCGGGCCCGCTCGTAGTTGCCGAGCGCCTCCGCGATGGCGCCGCGCATGCGGTGGAAGATGGCGATGGCCAGGAAGCAGCGGGCCGTGCGCGGGCGGTCGCCGGCGCGCTGACAGGCACGCAGCGCCTGCTGCGCATACTGCGAGGCAGCCGCTGTATCGCCGAGCTGGCGCTGCACATGAGACATGAGCAGCAGCGCCCGTCCGCGCAGGTGGGCGGCGTCGGGCATCGAGGTGGCCTGCAGGCCCCGCTCCGCCCACTCCGCGGCGCTGTGGAAGTCCCACTGGATACGGAAGGCATCGGCGCGGATGAGCATCTCTTCTGCCAATCTGGGGTCGTCGTCCGGCACCCCAGCCTCACGGAGCAGCCTGGCGCGCTCTCGGAGGAGTTCCGGTACGACAAGGGTCTCGCCCGTCGAAAGCGCATCGTCCGCAGCCTCCGCGTAGCGCGCGATGGCCTCATCATGGCAGCCTGCCTGGGCAAGGAACTGCGCCGCGCGCGCCAGCGTCGCGTAGGCCCGCCCGTTGAAGTGGCTCTGCGTCACGCTCGCACAGGCTCGGCTCCAGGCTTGCCATTGCGGATGGGAGCGTGCCGCAAGCTCGAGCCGGTCGCGCAGGAGCGGGTGCGAGAAGGAGAGCAGGCCATCGCTCTGGCGCAAAAGGCCGGAGGCGAGCAGCGCATCGAGCACCTCTCTGTCATAGACAAGGTCGCACTGCTGGCAGAGTGCATCGAGCATCCGGTGCTCGATTGCGTGGCCGAGCATCGCCGCAAGGCAGAGAAAGTGGGCCCGCTCGGGGGCAAAGGGGCGTAGGCAACGGGAGAGGCGCTCGTCCCACAGCGCATGGAGGTTGTTCGGCAGTGCGAGCCCAGCGCCTTCGCTCAAGATGAGCCCATCACGCGAAGGGGAGAGTTCGTCGCGCTGTACCCAGGCACCAAGCAGCTGCATCGCGAAGAGCGGGTTGCCGGCTGTGCGCTGCATGACGGCCGTGGCGAGCGCAACGGAGAGGCCTACATTGCGTTCAAGCATCTCGCGCTGGTCTTCCTGCGAGAGCGGACCGAGGTTGCAGCGGTTCGGACTCCCCGGCGGCACGAGCCTGTCTGCCACCTCCTGCTCTGCCTCGTGGAGAGGGAGGAGGTCTTCGCGGATCGTCAGCAGGAAGAGGACCGCTGCTGTTGGGTGGGCGGCTCGGAAGAAGTCGGCGAACTGCAGCGCATTGAGGCCATCGTGTGCGTCGTCGAGCCAGACGATCACCGGCCGCTGCTGGCTGCGTCGGAGCAGGAAACGGCCGAAGACAATGAAGCGCTCTTCGCTTCCCGCGAAGGTGATGAGCGGCAGGTCGCCGGTGGGAGAGGCGTCGGCCTGACCCTCCGCCATCAGCTCTGCCGCCGCGCGCCACTCGGTGGGGTCCGAGACGCCCTCGGCGACGAGCAGTCGTTCGGTGCGTGCGAGGAGCTCCGCCCGCTTGAGACGGTCGCACCGATAGGCGTCCGACATCATCCGTCCGAGGCGGTTCCACGGGGCTCCGAGGCGGTCGTGGTCGGCGCGCAATGGCGCCGCCAAGCCGAACTCCGCGGCATGCTCGCAGAGCCACTCGGCGAGTCGCGATTTGCCTACCCCTGCCGCACCCTCAAGCGCGAAGATCTCCACGCCTCCGCCAGCGAGGATGCGCTGCAGGGCATCGGCGAGAAGCCGTCGTTCCGCGGCTCGGCCGCTGAGCCGTGGCTGACGGATGGCCGCGATGGCCGCGCCGACACCGGTCAGGAGCGCCGGCCTCGCGGGTTCAAGCGCATCGATGCCGATGGTGCGAGCGGAGGCCGGCACGGCGGTGCGCACGAGCGGGAGGCTTACGCTCGCCGTCGCGGCACGGTCGGAGCCGCTCCGCTGCTGCGCGAGCCAGGCCGCGCCCGTATCGGGAGCCACAGACCGCGCCGCATCGGTCGCTGCCGTCTCCATCGTGAGCCGGTCGAGCGCAAGGAGCGCTGCGGCCGCATCGGCGGCGTTCTGGAAGCGGTCGGCTGGCGACTTGGCAGCCATGGTCCTGATCCACTCCGCAAATCCGCTCGGATAGTCTTCGCCGAGCGCTTCGAGGCGGGGCAACGGGGTGGAGCGGTGGTGCTGGGCCCAGCCTGCTGTCGCGTTGGCCCGGAATGGCGGCGCACCCATCGCCATCTCGTAGGCAACGATGCCAATCTCGTAGAGGTCGGTGAAGGGGCCGTGGTCGCGCCAGCTGGCGTCGAACTGCTCGGGGGCCATGTAGATTGGGGTTCCGACCATGCCCTCCGCACGCTCTGCCACGCCCCCGCCGTCGCGGTCCGCGGCCCAGGCAATCCCGAAGTCGCTCAGCCGCAGCGACTGCCCCTCGGGGGTCGTTACGCGGAGGAGATTCGCTGGCTTGATGTCGCGATGCAGCACACCCCGCGCATGGGCATGTCCGACGGCGGCGAGCAGCTCCCCGAGCAGCGTGGCGAGCCTGCGCCAGGGCAGGGGAAAGCGGACGCCGAGCAGCGAGTTGGAGCCCAACTCCATGACGAAGTAGGGGCTGCCCGCGACGAACCTTCCAGACGAGCGCTCCGCCAACTCTTCTGAGATGGTACCGAGGTCGTAAATCTGGACGATGTTGGGGTGGTCGAGCCGGGCCATGGCTCGGACCTCACGTCGGAACTCTTCCTGGAAGCGGGGGCGCGCAGCGGCATCGCGGGTAATGACCTTGATGGCGACATCACGCTCTTCCGCCACATGACGGCCCGCGTAGACCTCGCCCATGGCGCCCGCGCCGATGCGGTCACCAACCACGAAGGGCCCGAGTTGCAGCCTAGGCTTCACAGGCTACCTGGGCCACTCATGAGGCACAACGCAGCAAGGCCCCGGCTGGCGCAGGTAGCCGGGCAGCAACCTGCGGAGCGTGTCGATGCGGTTGTAGGTCGGTATGACGATTGCGACAGACATCGAACTCCACCGTTGGCGGCAGCCTCAACCTAGAGGGCGGTCGCCGCTCCCGCAACACGCGACGCGTCGGGCTTTCGCGCGATGAGCTGGATCGTGCGTGACAGGCCGTTGTGGTAGACGCCCTCGTGGATGTCGCGCTCGACCTCCTCGCCCGTCAGCCATTCGAGACCTGTGAGCTCCTCGCGGAGCTCGGCGAGCGACATCATGAGCGCGAGGTTCTGTGGGCCGCCCGTGCCGAGGCCCAGCTGCTCCGGCCGATAGGCCTCGAGCAGGAAGAGCCCACCCGGCTTCAGCGCCGCCGCGATGCGGCCATGCAGCGCCCTTCGGACCACCGCCGGCACATGGGCGAAGATGGAGACGATCGCGCCCCAGCGCTCCTCGCCCAGGTCGTAGGCACCAAGGTCCGCGACCGCCGTCTGAATGGTAACGCCATGTTGAGCAGCAAGCTGCTCCGCGCAGGCGAGGCCAACTGCCGACTGGTCGACCGCTGTGACCTCAAGGCCGAGCGTTGCGAGATAGACCGCGTTGCGGCCCTGGCCTTCGGCAAGACAGAGCACCGGACCCTGCAGCCTTAGCCCCCTACTGACGAGGTAGTCGTTGGGAGCATCGCCGTAGGCGAACTCCGGTTCGGCATAGCGTTCGTCCCAAGTGGCGACGGAGGAGGCGAGTTTCACGGGGAGCGACATGGGGGCCTCCGAGCAGATCGTGGGAGGCGGTCAAGCAGCAACCGCCACGGTTGTCGAGCCTTCGGCGCATCGGTGGCGCCTGTGCTGGGCCTCCGCTAGACAGCTGCTGCCCGTCGTCACGGAGTGCAGAGATGTCGCGTCGCTCATCGCAGTCAAACCGCCCGCCTGAACCCGCCGGAGGGGCGGCGCCACCATCGCGCCCGGTCGGCTGCTTCACGCGGCTCCTGCTGCCAGCCATCGCCGTTTACTTCGTCATTCGCGCCATCGCTGCCTTCGCCCGGCCCGACTACCTCCCAACCCACGACGGGCCCCACCACATCCTCTCCGCCTGGCTCGTCGGTCACGCCAATGATGCGGGCAGCGGCTATCTTCAGTTTGTCGAACCGGGTCATCCCTTCACTGCACTCGGCTTCCTCTCGCTCTTCCATCTGTTCGAGCCGAGCCTCGGTTGGCAGGCAGCGACGTCAGCCGTGCTCGGCTGCATCGTCGCGCTCTGGTCGGTGGGTGGCTTCCTGCTCGCCCGGAAGGTGGAGCCCCATCGCGCCTGGCTCGGCCTCTTTGCCGCAGCCACCGCAGGCCAGTGGGTGCTCTACATGGGCTTCTTCTCGTTTGCCGTGGGTCTCGGGCTGGCACTCTTCACGCTGCTCGCCGCGCTCTCGCGCGAGCGCCTCTCGTGGCCCGTGGTCTTCGGTACGAGCGCGCTGCTCACGCTCGTTGCCCTCTGTCATGTCGCTGTTGCGGCGATGACCGGCCTGGCGGTGCTCGCCATTTTTGTTGCCCGAGAGCGGCCATCACGGAGGACGCGCGGCGTGGTCGGAGCCATGATCGCGGGGCTCCCCGCCGCCATCATCGCGGCACTCACCGCCTCGGGTGTAGCCGCCGTCGATGCGGCCTCCCAAGGTGCGCTCGCTACCCCGCCGTGGCCCGCAGGCCTGGGAGACCGCTTCTTCCTCCTCGCACGGACCTTCACGCCGGGGACC
Organism: uncultured delta proteobacterium; assembly: GCA_903873545.1. GTDB lineage: Bacteria > Myxococcota_A > Bradymonadia > REDH01 > REDH01 > CAIWGR01. Next base: position 4,111 of record CAIQPA010000655.1, on the reverse strand, counting down.
ACCGACCGCGAGCTTGTCCCTCTCTTCGCCGCGCTCACCGGCATCATCATCACGGCGCTAGACCTCCGCTCTCGGCGCGCGCGCGCCCTCGATGTCGCGCTTGCGGCAACCTCGCTGCTGCTCTTTGCCCTTGCGCTCTCCAGCCCCATCAACCTGCTCAGCTGGCAGTTCTTCGCGCCGCGCCCGATGCCCCTCGCCGTGCTGCTCGGAATCCTCACGCTGCCGCTCGAGCGCTTCGGCCGCTTCACCAAACTCATCTTTGTCGTCTGGCTCCTCTGGTTCACCGCAGGTTCGCTCCGATGGACGGAGGACCACAACCGCAAGCTCGATGCAGCGGCCAAACCGGCCCTCGCGGGCCTGCAGGCGAGCCTCCATCCCAGCCGGGGGGGGGCGCGCCTGCCCCTGATCGCCGACCCCATCGGGCTTGCCGGACCAATCGATGCCGAGGCGGAGGTCCCCTTCGCGCAGCCCCTCCTCAACGTTGGATTGCTCTACGCAGTGGCGCAGGGCGGCATGGCGCCCTACTTCTTCGCCAACATCCCGCAGGGCCACCCGTTTGTCTTCAAGGGCTCGCTCGACTCGCTCTTTCCACCCGTGCCTGCCCGCGACTTCTGGCGCATTCTCCGCGACCCGACGACCCCGCCCGATTCACCGCAGAAGCAGGCGGTTCGCTCCGCGATGGCCGCCTTCGGAGCAGCCTACGAAGATGTCATCCTCTATGGCAGCCCCGCTGATGTGGAGGGGGTTGAGCGTCGCGGCTATGTCGCAGATGTGAAGCAGGGCGGGCTCTTCATCGGCCGCTTCAAGGGCTGCCCCATGCGGCTCTCGGTCATCGGAATCGAGAGAGGTTCGAAGGTCGGTGCCGAGCTCGGCTGGTTCCCCGCGCTGGCTCCAACCTGGAGCGAGCAGACGGTCGCCGGATCGAGGTGGCGCAGTGAGGAAGATGCTCACATCGGCGAGGCTGCCTTTGCCCCGACGGGGGCGCCCTGCGGTGCGGTCTGGGTGCGCGCCTACGCCGACGCCAATGGCAGTGGCCGCTGGGAGAAGGGCGAAGCCGTCTGCCGTGGCGCAGGCCCCGAAGGCTTCATTGTCGTCGACCGGCGCGAGGCCGGCGACCTGCGTTGCGAGCTGGCAGCGCCCTGAACGCCATTCTCGTAACGAATGGCGGTTATGCCCCATTGGGGTCTGGTGGCCCACCGGCAAACGGTGCATGATACGCCGCGTGCTTCCGAGGGTTCGGGGCCAATCACATTTCAAGCAAGGAAGAGACCATGAGCACCCCCCACATTGCAGCTACGAAGCCCGTTGGTGTCGCCGTCGAGGCTGGCAAGGATTACTACTGGTGTGCTTGCGGCAAGAGCGCCTCGCAGCCCTTCTGCGACGGTTCGCACGCCGGCAGCGAGTTCAGCCCAACCAAGTTCACCGCGCCCGAGACCAAGACGGTCTACTTCTGCGCCTGCAAGCAGTCCAAGAACGGCCCCCTCTGCGACGGTTCGCACAAGGCGCTCTAACCGGCTCGGGTCGCCGCCTGCACAAAGCGTGTCACGCTCGAGCAGGCTGCGGCCCATCCTCTCTGTCCCCACTTTCGGGGTTGTGAGCAGGAGTCCGTCATGTCTCTCTTCCGACTCGTCCTTTCGACTCTTCCGCTTGCCCTGATGATGCTGGCCGCACCCGTGGCCTACGCATGCGAGTGTGGCGAGGACGCTGCAGAGGCGCCCAAGGCCCAGGCCACCTCTGGCTGTGATTGTGCCGGCGGCTGCGCTTGCGATGCAGTCAAGACCGAGGGCGCCGCCTGCGCCTGCAGCAAGGGCGAAGAGGGCAAGGGAGCCTGCGCCTGCGACAACAGCGCCTGCGCATGCGACAACGGCGACTGTGGCTGTGCCACCGGCGCCTGCGGCTGCGGTCACTAGACCTTGCTGCCTGCCGACGAGCTCGATGGCCTCTTCGCGCGCGTTGCCGATGGCGACCGCGCAGCCTTCGGGCCCGTCTTTGCGGCGCTCTATCCCCGCGTCCATGCCGTCTGCGCCCGCATCACGGGTCACGGAGCCGATGCGGACGATGCCGCGCAGGCTACAATGGTGAAGCTCTTCGAGCAGTCTCATCGGTACGAGCCCGGCCGCTCCGTGCTCGGTTGGGCGCTCGCGCTCGCTGTCTGGGAGGCGCGCACCGTCTCGCGCTCCAACCAGCGTCGTAGCGCGCGCAGCAGCTCCGAACTCGCCCTCGAACGGCTCGAGGACCTCGGCCGCCCGGCGGACGACCTGCTCGCAGAGCACGAACTGGAGCAGCTCCTCGAGGGTGCCATCGCCGACCTCTCTCCCACGCAGCAGGCCGCCGTGCAGGCAACCCTGCGCGGCTTCATTCCCGCCGATGCCGCCGGCGCCGCGACGCTCCGAAAGCAGCGCCAGCGCGCGGTCGTGCAGCTTCGCGAATGGTTCACACGACGACTCCGACCCAGCAATCCGAGGAGCCCATGACAACTGCCCCAATGATGCAAATGCTCGAGGCTGTGCAGGCCCGTGCGGAGCGTGCCTACGAGCTCGCTCGCGCCCGCCGTGCCCTCCAATCCGCTCTCTGGGTGCTGCCCCTGGTCGTGGTAGCCCTCGCGCTTGCCGAAAGACCGTTCGAGGTCTCGCTGCTGGCTCTCGCGATGATGGCCAGCGTCTGGTTGGCCGACTGGCGCGGCAAGGAGTGGGGCAGGGCGCTCCCCGCTGGGCTCGGCGGAGGGCTGTTGACCTTTGGGGCTGCCATCTCGGCCCGCTGGGTGATGGGCGACTGCTGTGCCTCCGGCGCAGGCTGCTCCGACTGGTGTATTCCTGCCTGCTCGACCGCTGGTGGCCTCGCCGGGCTCCTCACGGTCATCGACGCCGGTCGAGCCGCCAATCCGCTCCCCCGCATCGCAACCTCCGCGTCGCTGAGCGCGATCGGCGGAGCCATGGGATGTGCCTGCATCGGCTACGCCGGCGCCGGCGCGATGCTCATCGCCATGAGCCTGGTCCTGGTTCCCGGCGGAATCTGGCTCCTGCGTCGCCCGCTCGGTGCGCAACCGGCGCGCTAGCCCGGTTGACCGTGCTGGCTTCGGAAAGCGCGCGCGCCAAGCAGGACCATGCGCAACATCACGATGGTCTCATCGACCAGTTTTCCGCGCTCCGAGGGAGCGAGATCGAGCGACCGCGTCGCCATCGCGAAGACGATGCGGGTGGTTGCCCGCGCCGCCAGATGCGGCTCTTCGAGGCGGTGGTTTCGAAGCTCTGCGAACCGTCGAAGGTCGGTCTCCAACTCATCCTCGAAGAAGACGAGCTGGCGTTCCACCGCTGTCCGAAGTTCAGGCGCGCCCACCGAGCCCTCGCGCAGGAAGAGCTTCAGCAGCTGGTCATTCTCCGCGATCGGCTCCATGAAGGCCTGCAGCGAGGTGCGAACCACGCTCCGCTCCGAAACAGCGCGAACCCGCGCCTCGCGGATGATGCGACGAAGCGACGCGCCGGCCTGCTCGATGAGCGCGACCGAAAGCTCGTTGGTATCGTGGAAATGACGATAGAAACTGTTTGGCGCGATGCCGGCTTCGCGCGCCACCTCTCGGAGCGTGAGGCTCGAGAGGCCACGATCCGGGCCCGCAATCGCAAGGGCCGCTTCGAGCAGCGCCTCGCGGGTGATGGTCGCCTTCCTCCCTGTCCGGGGGCGCTCCGGTGGCTCGTTGGCGAGCGGAGTTGGCTCTGAAAGCGGCTTTGCTGGTTTCATGCGGTCGGTCGGAAGGAGATAATTTACACTTGTGCATACAGTCGTGCATGATTAGCGATTCAGAGTTCTACTGGTCCGAACAGCCCTCCTGTCCAATGACACAGCGCGCAAGCCAAGTCCATAACGAGCGTCGCTGATGCCACTCATCTCGGCAGACGCGCTCGACTTCTGGCTACAGCGGCTCAATCCAGCCCTCTCCGTCTCCCGCTCCCTCGCCCGGCTCGTCGCACGGACGGTGGTCGCGCACGATACCGTCCAGCTCACCTTCGCCCCCAACCGCGCCTTTGCTGGCGCCCGTCCGGGGCAGCACATCAACCTCACGGCCGAGGTCGATGGCCGGCAGGTCACCCGCTGCTACAGCGTCACCTCCCTGCCG
>CAIQPA010000654.1 GCA_903873545.1 uncultured delta proteobacterium | reverse complement strand
GGCATGGTGCGTCTGCCCAATGCCCAATACAGCACAGCGCTGCTTCATGGCTGATCCTCCAGTACCGCGATGAGGTTGTGTTGAAGCGCGGGGCCCGACGAGGCGTGACCCACCGTGCGGCTCGCCTCGCCACGATGAATGGCCGTTGCGGCGCGACCGATGGCCGCAAGACCCGCCACCATCACGCTCTGTGCGGCACGGGTGCCGCCGCTCGGATTCACCTTGGCGTCGGCCGACAATCCCGCCTGCTTCAGCGCCTCGAGGGCGATGACCTCTTGCGGGCCGAAGGGGGCGTGAACCTCCACAACCTGCGTCGGCTTCGCGCCTACGCCGGCAAGACGAGCAGCCTTCTCCAGCGACGCCGACTTCGACAGGTCGCGTGCACCGAGCGAGTGGCCATCGGCGATGTGGGTCATGGACTGAATCCAGGCCGGTCGCGCACAGACCGATCGCGCGTAGTCGCCCCGCGCAATCACCATCGCAGCCGCGCCGTCCGAGAAGCGGGGAAGGTCGCTCGCCCGAAGCGGACGGTGCAGGTAGGGCTCCGCGAGCGCCGCCTCCACCGAGGTCGCCAGGCCGGCACGGACCGCCACCTCGGCAAACTGCTGCTCGGTGGCGCCGGCCGCCAGCAGCGCGCTTGCCTGGAGTGCTGCCACCTCGGCTGCGTTGATGCCTGTTGGCGCCAGGTAGTAGGGGTCGAGCTGCAGCGCGAGCACCTGCATGAGGTCCTCCGCAGCATGCGCACCGAAGCAGTAGATCAGCGCCGCATCGATGTCGCCATGCTGCAGCCGCACCCAAGCCTCATAGAGCGCCCAGGCGCCATCCATCTCCACGTGCGACTCTTCGATGGGCTTCGAGACGCCCGCTCCATCCATGGCCATGATCCACGAGAAGGGGCGCCCGACCAGCATGTCGCAGCTTCCGGAGACCGTGAAGCCAATCTTGTCGCGCGCAATCCCGGCGCCGTCGGTCGCACGGGTTACGATGGTCTGAATGGTCTCAATCTCGTCGAGTTGCGAGGCCTCAGCCGGCGTCAACTCCACGAAGGAGACAATGGCGATCTGCTCGCGGGTTGTGTTGAAGGCAGACATCAGATGTGCTCCCGGATCTGGGCGAGCGGACGGTCGGGCTCGCCGGTCGGAACAAAGTAGCGGATGGTCTCGAGCGATAGCTCTGCGTCGGCCTCATCGACCCACTCTGCACGCACCCGCATGCCCATCCGGACCTCGTTCACGTCGCATCCACCAACCAGGTGGAACAGCGCCACATCGGCGCCGTCGAGAAGCACGCTGGCGCACACATAGGGCGGCTTGAGCTTCTGCCCCTCGAAGGGGATGTTGACGATGCAGAAGGTGGTGATGGTCCCCGTCTCGGGCAGCACACGCTCTTCGCCCATTGGGCAGCCGCAGGTGGGGCAGGCACCGCGCGGCGGAACATAGACATAGTTGCAGGAGGGGCAGACCCGCCCAACGATGCGGCGCTCCTTCATCCCCCGCAAAAAGCGCGACAGGTCTTTGCCGGCCCGCGCTCGGAACTTGAGCGAAACGGGCGACGCCATCGTGGTCACATCTTTGACCACAGGTTTGGTTGCTTCAGACATCGCTCCTCCTCACTTCACAGGTACAAAGCAGCGGATGTCGCGCAGGCTGCCCGTCCGGCTCTCCGACCAGACCAGCTTCACCCGCGTGCCTACAGGACAGGCCTCGAGCGCCTCGCAGGCGACGGCATGGAGCATCGCCGTGCTGGCGCCGTCGAGCTGAATCAGCGCATAGGCGAAGGGCTCCTGCAGCAGGTGGCGCGCCTGCGGCGCAGCCACCCAGGTCACCGCCGTCACAACGCCCTCTTCGGCCGCCGGCTCCAACCCCGCAATCGAAGCACCCGTCTCCGGGTCCCACTCCAGCGGCGGCACGACCAGCTTGCCCGACGCGGTCCGCGCACCGAGCAGCTTGCCATCACGCAGCGCCGTAAAGAAGGCGCTCATCACCGGACCCAGCGACCGCCGGTAGGTGTACTCCATCACATAGGGCGCCTCGAGGACGCCTTCGATTGGCTGCTGCATGCTCGCTCTCCCTGTGTGCCCGTTGAGGCACCGTGACCGCCCGCCCATCGGCGCGGGCCGCTTTGCTCAATCGATGACGAGGTTGAAGTAGATCTTCGTGTCCGAATCCGTGGGCTGCCCCACATGGATGTGTTTGGTCTGCTGGAAGATGGCCAGACCCTCATGGCTCAGCTCACGACCGAAGCCGCTCTGCTTGAAACCGCCGAAGGGGTACTTCGGGTTCAGCAGGTGGTAGTCGTTCACCCAGACCGTGCCCGCGTCGATGCGACGAGCGAGGGCGAGCCCACGCTCCACATCGGCCGTCCAGACCGCGCCCGCGAGGCCGTAGAGGCTGTCGTTGGCGATGGCGATGGCCTCGTCGTCGGTGTCGAAGGGGATGATGCAGACCACGGGTCCGAAGATCTCCTCGCGCGCCGCCTTCATCTGGTTCGTCACGTCGCCGAAGATGGTCGGCTCGTAGTAGTAGCCCTTGTCGAAGGCCTCGGGCCGCTTGCCGCCCAGCAGGCAGGTCGCACCCTCTTCGCGGGCCAGCGCCACATAGCGCTCCACCGTGCCGCGCTGCCGCTCGCTGATGAGCGGGCCGAAGGTGTTCATGATGTCCATCGGGTCGCCGACAGCAATCTTCTTCGCCTCTTCGACCAGCCGCGCCGAGACCTCGGCCACCAGCGAACGGTGCACCAGCAGGCGGGTGCCCGACTGGCAGATCTGACCGCTGTGGAAGAAGGTCGCGAAGAGCGCGCCACGGATGGCGCCATCAAGGTTGGCATCCTCGAGGATGATGTTGGCCGACTTTCCGCCAAGCTCCAGCGTGACCGGCTTGAGCCGGTCGGCCGCAATCCGCATCACCGCCTGGCCCACCTTCGACGAGCCCGTGAAGGCAATCTTGTCGATGTCGGGGTGGCTCACCAGCGCAGCGCCAAGCTCGTCCGAGGGGCCGGCAATGACGTTCAACACACCGGCGGGAACACCGCAGGCGAAGGCAATCTCCGCCAGAATGAGCGTGCTCACAGGCGTCAGCGGCGAAGGCTTGAGCACAATCGAGCAGCCGGCCGCCAGCGCAGGTGCAACCTTCCAGGTCGCCGCGGCGAGCGGGAAGTTCCACGGCGTGATCGCAGCCACCACACCGATGGGCTGCTTGATGACCAGGTTGCGCGACTCGACCGGCACAAACTCCGCATCCTCGGTCTCGGCCACAAAGCCTTCGATGAGGTCGGCGTAGTAGGTCAGCGTCTGCATCGAGGCCGGGATGTCGGCCATGTTGGCCTTGCGGAAGGTTCCGCCGCTGTCCTGCACCTCGTAGAGCGCGATCTCATCCTGTCGGTCGACCAACATCTCGGCCATCTTCCGCAGGATCGCTGCACGCTCCGAGGCCGGCTTGTTGCGCCAGACGCCCGAATCAAACGACCGCCGCGCCGCAGCAACCGCTGCGTTCACGTCGGCCGTTCCGCCCGCCGAAATCACCGCCCAGGCCTCTTCGTTGGCCGGGTTGATGCTCTCGTAGGTTTCGCCAGTTGCTGCGGGGCGCCACGCCCCGTCGATGAAGAGTTCAAACGACTGCATGGACACTCCGCTCGTCAAAAAGGAATTAGCCGCCAACCTGCGGGAAGATCTCCTTCATCTTCATCGCCATCGGGATGCTGCCCGAGATCTTCATCTTGCCCGTCATGTAGGCCATCTGACCGCTCAGCTCGCCGTTCGACATCTTCACGAAGTTCTCGCCCGTCATCTTGATGGTCGTGGTCGGAGCAGCGTGCGCGCCCTTGGCGTACGACATGCCGTTGTCCTTCACTTCCACATGGTGGATGCCGGCCTCGGCAAGGTCGAACTGGAACACCGCAGACACGCCCTTGGCGCCGGCTTCCACGAAGCGCTTGTCGAGGGTGGAGAAGTACTCTTCAACGCTGGCTACCTTAAACGACATCGCGACCTCTCAGCAGGTTTGGGGAGACTAGAACGCGTTCTAGCGACTCTTATTCCTGCCGTTCGCCCCCGACGATGTCAAGGCGCATCGCTGCCCGAGGCGCCCCTTAGAGCGTCGCGCCGCCGTCTACCCGCATCACTTCGCCCGTGATGAAGGAGGCCTCATCCGAGCCCAGGAAGGCAATCGCCGACGACACCTCGCTCGGCTGACCGTAGCGCCCGATGATGCTCATCATCCGCATCATCAGCGTCACGTCGCTGCCCTCCATCGGCTTGAAGTTCTTGATGAAGGGGGTCTTGATGCCGCCGGGGCAGACCGCGTTCACCCGCACCTGACGGCTCGCATACTCCATCGCCAGCGCCTTGGTCAGCATGACCACGCCACCCTTCGAGGCGCAGTAGGCGGCCGCGTAGGGGTGGGCTTCGAGGCCGGCAATCGAGGCCACGTTCACGATGTTGCCCTGGGTCTCCAGCAGGTGGGGAAGGGCGTGGCGGGCCGTGTTGAACGGCCCGTGCAGGTTGACGCCGAGCGTCCGCGCGAAGTTCTCCGGCGTCTCTTCGGTCGTGTGCACGAAGCCGCCAACGCCGGCCACATTCACCAGCACGTCGAGCTTGCCGCCCCAGGCCACCGCCGCTGCGATGAGCTCGCCGCAGGCCTCGTAGCTCGACACATCGGTCTTCATCGCCCGCGCCTGACCGCCGGCGTCGGTGATGAGCTTGGCCGTCTCGGTCACCCGCTCCAGATCCCAGTCGGAGGCCAGCACCTGGCCGCCCTCTTCCGCGATGCGGATCGCTGTCGCCCGTCCGATGCCCGATGCAGCACCCGTCACCACCACCACTTTGCCGTCAAATCGAGCCATCATCCGCTCCGCAGTTCGAGGAGGCCACAGGCCTCAGACAGGAGCGGAACTAACACGCGCTAGAACATGTTTCAATCAGCGCGACGACCCTCAGGGGGTGATGTTCACGTTCAAGATGTAGGCGCCCAGCGTGTAGTTGAAGAAGCCGTCGGCCACGATGAAGTAGTCGCGCGTCACGCCGCTGCTGTTGGTCACCGACGCTGCGCCGTCGTCTGCGTAGGATCGGCAACTGGCATCTGCGTTCCCACAGTCGTCGAAGATGGCCACCGCCGTATCCCAGCCGACGGGGCTGGTCCCGTTCATCGTCGCCGAGAGCGTCGAGCCGTTCGGCACCGCCACCACATAGGTCAGGTCGCGGCCCGACTGTGCCGACGGAAAGCTCCCAAAGCGGAGGCAGGTGCCGTGAAGCCCGTCGTAGTAGTTCTCGCTCGTGGTGGTGTCGCCCGTGTAGCTGCCCGCGCCGTCGAGCCGGATGGCGTTGGCGCAGGTGTGACCCTCGGGCAGCGTGGCGAGGTCGTTGAGCTCCACCGAGAGAAGGTAGGAGCCCTCGCTGCGGGCGATGAAGCCCTCCACCACCACATAGATGGTCTTGGGCGCACCGCCCGGATTGCTGTAGCTCACGCTGTCACCGGCGTAGGCGTCACAGTCGGTCCGGATGTTGGCGCAGTCGTCGCTCAGCATCAGGCGGGCCGCATCAAAGCGGGCGCCGGGCGAGATGCTCACGGTGGCTGCCGACCGCGCCGGGACCTCAAGCGCATAGACCGCGTCGCGGCCCGCGCCCGTCACATAGGGACCACAGGCGCCTGCGTAGTCGGCATAGTCGTTGGTCGCCGTGCAGGTGTCTGCGCCGTAGGTACCGGCGCCGGGCAGCAGTGCCGCGGTCTCGCAGGTATCGCCGCCCCAGATGTAGGGGAGGTCGGCCGGGAGCGGGTCGGCGCCGCCCGTGCAGCCCGTCGCGTTCGGGTCGGTGTCGTCGAGCCCGTCGAGGTCGAGATCGGTATCCGCGGTGGTATCGGCCGTCGTGTCCGCGGTGGTATCGGCCACCGTGTCGTCGGTCGTGTCGGTGACAGCGGTGTCGTCGGTCGTATCCGCGAGGTCGGTGTCTGCGCTGGTGTCTTCGATCGTCGTGTCTGCGCTGGTGTCGGCCGACCCTTCAGTCGTGTCTCCGCCGGCATCTGCGGAGCCCTCGCTCCCCGTGTCGGTCGCGGTCTCCGTGTCGCTCACGCCGTCGCTCTCGCTGCTGCCGTCGGCCGTCGCGCCGCTGTCGGTCGCGGCATCGTCGCCGGTGCGCGTGACCGTATCTTCACTGCAAGCTGCCAGCAGAAGCAGCAGGCCCAGACCTGTAAGTTCGCCTCTCATCATCGCCCTCATCCTGTCGGTTGTGCTCGTGTCGTCACGCAGGCTCGGTGGAGCCTCTTCCCGCCCAGACCACACGAATGGCCTGACGCATCTGCAGCAACACCTGCTCCTCTGTCAGCGCGCCGTTCACCCAGCCGACCAGGGCGCCGAACCAGAGCGACTGGAGCATCGCCGCCAGCGCAAAGGCCCCCGCGTTGCTGCCAACCTCCACCTCGCTCGGCGAGCAGCCCTGCATGGCCGATACAATCATGCGGCTCATCCGCTCCTGGTAGGAGATGATGCGGCTGGCGACACCCACCTCGCCGGCTGCCGTGGCGCGCACAACGGCCTGCGCAAAGTGGGGCCGCGAGAAGAGCGCCTGCGAGGCGATGCCGAAGAATACGCCGAGGCGCTCCTCCGGGTCGGCACCGTCCACCCGCTCCTGGTTGAGCATCGTCTCAAAGGCCTCGGTCGCCTGCTCCAGACCGGCCAGCAGGATCTCC
>CAIQPA010000653.1 GCA_903873545.1 uncultured delta proteobacterium | reverse complement strand
TGCCGTCCTCCTGTTTGAGGAGCTGGGTGCCGTCGTAGTCGAGCTCGAGCCGGCTGGTGGAGACGAAGGGATCGGTGGCGAAGAGCTGGTCGGGGTAGGGGACCTTGTCGCGCTCGAGGATCTCACGGATGGCGCGGCGGAGGCGCTGGTCGCGGGTGCCTTCGCCCCGCTTGAGCTTCTCGAGGCCGAGGCGCGGTGCGTCGCGGTCGACGAGGGAGGAGGCGAGGTAGCGTTTGCCGTCGCGGTCGGAGATGGCCCAGGTGACGGAGGCCGCGTGCTGGAGCTGCTTGGTGACCTCGTCGCGGCCCTTCACGATGCGGAAGAAGGAGACGAAGAGCGAGAGTTCGCGGCCGTCTGCGAGGGTGAGCTGCCCGTTGAAGTACCACCACTCCGTTGTCGACGAGGCGTGCGGGAGGTCATGGATCGCCAGATCAATCGGGCCGGCTTTGGGCCAATCGGCCTGCATCGTAGACATGGGCAATCCGAACGGCGGAGCGCAGGGCGCAACGCGTCACCAAGGGGCACAAACAGCGGGTGGCCGTCGCAAATCCGCTCGACGCCACCTGGCGGTGGGAATACCGTCAGGCGCTGCATAGCGTCAACCCATGCCTTCTGTGCGGCGGCGCATTTTGCGTTTCATTTTGGTTCATTCACCCGGTTGTTTGGATGTGCATGTGTAAACCGATGGAGCACAGCGCGTGAGCCTCCGGGAAACAGATGCGGAGGCTGTCGCCGCCCCCGCGACGGATGCGATGGCTGCGCCTGCGCGCTGGCTCGGGGTTATCGCGTTCGTCGCCCTGCTGCTGGCCTGCACAAGCCTCACCGTGGGCTACTCGCTCGACGACCACATCCACCGCACACTGCTGGGCATCGGCCACCCCATCGCGGGGCTGCACGGCGGCCCGCTCGACCTCTTCGGCTTCGCCTCCGGCAACCCCGCCGATGCGAAGCTGCTCATGGACCAGGGCATCTATCCCTGGTGGTCCGACCCCGAGGCGCGTCTCCACTTCCTGAGGCCGCTCGCCTCGCTGACCCACGCGCTGGATGCGCTGCTCTGGCCAGAGAACCCGGTTGCGGCGCATGGCCACAGCCTGCTCTGGTTTGCGGCAAGTCTGGCCGCAGCGGCCTTTGCCTTTCGGCAGATTGCGCCGGCTCCGCTGGCGCTGCTGGCCTTTGCGCTGTTTGCGCTCGACGATGCGCGGGGGCCGGCCGTGGGCTGGATTGCCAACAGAGGCGCCTTCGTGGTCGCGACCTTCGGCTTTGTCGCGCTCGGCCTGCAGGACCGGTGGCTCGCCCGTGGTGGCAGGCGCGATCGATGGCTCGCGGTGCTGGTCTTTGCCCTGGCGCTGCTCGCAGGCGAAGCGGCGGTTGCGATCGGCGGCTATCTCTTCGCCCACGCGCTGTTCAGCGACCCATCGGAGCGCCGCCGCCGGCTCCTCGCGCTCTGGCCCTATCTGCTTATCGGCGCAGTCTGGGCCTGCTGTTACGCGAGCCTCGGCTGGGGTGCGTCGGGCTCCGACGTCTACCTTTCGGCGGCTCAGGGGCTGCTCCCCTTTGCGCGCCAGCTGCTGACCAACATGGGGGTGCTGCTGCTCGCACAGATTGGACCCTTCTTTTGGTCCGACTTCTGGGTCATGGTGCAGCCGCAGCACAGGCCTTGGTATGTGCTCTTTGTGGTCGTCTGTGCGGCGCCGGTCGCCTGGGCGGCGGTGCACTGCTGGCGGCGCGAGGCGGCTGTCCGCATCGGTGTCGTGGGGCTGCTCTTGGCGCTGGTGCCGATTGCCGCGACGATGCCGCAGGACCGGCTGCTGGTGAACGCCGGCTGGGGTGGCGCCTTGGCGGTTGCGGTGCTGTTGCGTGAGAGCTGGCTTGCAGGCTGGCGTGAGGCGCTCGCGCCCGCTTGGCGGCGCTGGGCCGCGCGTCTCGTCTTCGTCGCCTTCGGCGTGAGCCACCTGCTGCTCGCGCCGCCGCTGCTGGCGCTCCGCGCCCGCTCCATGACCACCGTCGATGGGGCGCTACAGCGGGCGGATCGCTCGCTGCCTGCCGGCACCGGTGTGCGTGACCTGCGGGTCTACTCACTGCAGACCGCCTTCGATCCGCTGATGGTCTATGCGCCGATGATGCGCGCCTCGCTCGGTCAACCCACAGCCCGCTCGATGCGGTCGCTCTACACCGGTCCCGGCGCGGTGGAGCTGGTGCGTGAT
>CAIQPA010000652.1 GCA_903873545.1 uncultured delta proteobacterium | reverse complement strand
CGCAGACGCCGTCGACTACGCCCGCGAACACTCCCGCCCCGTCTACCTCGAGGCCCACTGCTCTCGCTTCCGCGGCCACTCCATGAGCGACCCCGGCAAGTACCGCACCAAGGAGCAGCTCGAAGAGGAGAAGGCCCACGATCCCATCCCCGGTTTCGCCGCCTTCCTCGTAGACTGTGGCGTCACCACCCACGAGGCTCTCGAGGCCGTCGATGAGGCCGCCAAAGCGGAGATGAAGCTCATCCTCGAGCGTGCCGAGGCAGCCCCCTGGCCCGACCCGGAGCTCATCTCCAAGTATGTCCTCGTCAGCCCCTAATCTTCGCTTCAAGCCCTCTCCCGTCGAGCACCAACATGGCGCAGCTCCTCTTCCGTGACGCACTCAATCAGGCCATGTCCGAAGAGATGGAACGCGACTCCCGCGTCTATCTCGTCGGCGAAGAGGTCGCCCAGTATGATGGCGCCTACAAGGTCTCCCAGGGCATGCTCGCCCGCTTCGGCGAAAAGCGGGTCATCGACACCCCCATCGCAGAGCTCGGCTTCGTTGCCGTTGCCGTCGGCTCCGCCCTCGCAGGGCTTCGGCCCATCATCGAGGTGATGACCTACAACTTCGCCATCCTCTCGCTCGACGCCATCATCAACACGGCCGCCAAGGCCCACCAGATGACCGCAGGACAGCTCTCCTGCCCCATCGTCCTGCGCGGTGCCACCGGCGCCGGCGGCGCACTCGCCGCCCAGCACAGCCAGAGCCTCGAGTCCCAGTACACCCACATCCCGGGCCTGATCTGCCTTTCGCCTTCTACGCCCGCGGATGCCAAGGGGCTCCTCAAGTCAGCCATCCGCGACCCCAACCCGGTCATCTTCTTTGAGCACGAGGCCCTCTACTCCGCAAAGGGCGAAGTCCCCGACGGCGAGCACCTCGTCCCCATCGGAAAGGGCGACATCAAGCGTGAAGGCAGCGACGTCACCATCATCGCCTGGTCACGCCAGATGAAGCAGCTCATCGAGCATGCCGACGCCTGGTCCGAGGAGCTCGGCCTCGACATCGAACTCGTCGATCCGCGCACTCTCCGCCCCCTCGACATGGACCTTATCCTCGCCTCGGTGAAGAAGACCGGCCGCGTCGTCATCGTGGAGGAGGGCTTCCAGTTCAACCACGTCGGCGCCGAGATCGCCTACCGCATCCAGCGCGACGGCTTCGATCTCCTCGATGCACCCATCGAGCGTGTCACCAACATCGACGTCCCCATGCCCTACTCGCCGGCGCTCGAAAAACTCGTCCTGCCGAACGCCGACCGCATCAAGGCCGCCATCCGCGCGGTCTGCTACAAGTAGCCAACGCTCCCAACCTAGGTCCCGACCATGGCCGACTTCGTACAACTCATCCAGCTCAGCCCCACCATGGAAGAGGGCCTCATTGTCTCCTGGAGCAAGAAGCCCGGCGACAAAATCTCCACCGGCGACATCATCGCCGAGGTCGAGACCGACAAGGCCACCATGGAGATGGAGTCCTACTTCGACGGCATCCTCCTCGAGATCTTCGTACCCGCCGGCTCCACAGCCAAGGTGGGCACGGCCCTCGCCGTCATCGGCAAAGCGGGTGAGAGTTACACCGTCCCAGGCGCTGCGCCCGCCAAGGCTGCCGCCGCTCCTGCGGCTGCGCCCGCTCCCGCCGAAACCCCGGCGCCCGCCGCAGCGCCTGTCGCCACCGGCCGCCTCCTCAGCTCGCCCCTCGCCCGCAAGGTCGCACAAGAGGCCGGCGTCGCCATCGAGACCCTCCAGGGCTCCGGCCCTGCTGGCCGCATCATCCGCCGCGATGTCGAGGCAGCAGCCACCGCGCCCGTCGCCGCAGCGCCCGCTGCTCCGCGTGCCGCAACGCCTGCACCTGCACCCCGCTCCACCCAGCCTGGAGCGATCCGCACCGCCCCCGAAGGCCGCGTCGAGCCCCTCTCGCAGATGCGCAAGGCCATCTCCCGCAACCTCACCGCAGCCTGGACCGCACCCGCCTTCACGCTCACCCGTGAGGTCGCCATGGAGGCCACCCTCGCTGCCCGCCAGCAGGTCAACGAGGCACTCGCCGCGCAGAAGTCCGATACCAAGGTCTCCGTGAACGACTTCGTCGTCGCTGCCGCAGCCCGCGCCCTACGCGACGTCCCCGAGATGAACGCCGCCTATGTTGAGGAGACGCTCCATCTCTACGACTCTGTCGACATCGGCATCGCAGTCGCCATCGAAGGCGGACTCATCACCCCCGTCATCCGCGACGCCGACCGCAAGGGCCTCCGTGCTCTCGCCGAAGAGGCCAAGGCCCTCGCCGAACGCGGCCGGAATAAAAAGCTGGCCCCGCACGAATTCACAGGTGCCACCTTCTCCATCTCCAACCTCGGCATGTTCGGCATCGACCACTTCACCGCCGTCCTCGCGCCGCCCGCTGCCGGCATCCTCGCCGTCGGGCGCACCCGCGCCATACCGGTCGTCGATGCCAAGCAGAACCTCGTCGTCGGCCAGCGCATGAATGTCACCATCACCTGCGACCACCGCGCCGTCGATGGCGCCGTCGGCGCCCGCTTCCTGCAGCGCTTTGCTGCCTACCTCGAGTCCCCCGCACTCCTCCTGCTGTAAGAGCATTCCGCCATGAGCAAGACCGCCTGTTCCACCTGCGCCTCCCGCCGCTCCTTCCTCGCCTCCAGCGGCGTTGCCCTCGCCGGCCTCGCGGCCGCGCCAGCGCTCGCCTCCCTGCAGGGCTGCGGCGACGACGAGGGCTCGTCCATCCCCAAGCTCACCGCCGACATCACCGTCCCGCTGAGCAGCCTGCCGGGCATCTCCGCGGCCGGCGCCGATGCCAGCTTCGTCGACAGCAGCTACCCCTACAAAATCATCGTCCGCTTCAACGGCAACAGCCAGTATCAGGCCTGGAGCAGCTACTGTAACCACGAGGGCTGCGAGGTTGACTACGTCGGCACAGGCTTCGACTGCCCCTGCCACGGCGCAACCTGGAGCGCCCAGGGCGTCCTCAAGAACGGCCCCGCCACCGAAGACCTCCTTGAGTTCAAGGTGGCCGTCACTGGCGACAGCCTCACCATCTCCAACGCCTGATGGCGATGGCGATGGAGCCGGCCCCATCGCTGGCCGATCTCCTCGCCATCTATGCCGTCACCCCCGACGGCTACGACCCCGAGAGGCACCAGGCGCAGCTCCACGCAGCCTTCGCCGCAGGCCTCCGCTGCATCCAGCTCCGCGACAAGCTCGCCTCGCCTGAGCAGCTGCAGCGCCTCGCGGAGCGCTGGCGCGCCCTCACCGCCGCCCACGGCGCATTGCTCTTCATCAACGACCAGGCCGACCTCGCCGCCGCCGTCGGTGCCGACGGCGTCCACCTCGGTCCAAGCGACGAACCCCTCGCCGCCGTCCGCGCCCGCCACCCCCACCTCCTACTCGGCGGAAGCGCCTCTTCACCCGACCGCGCCCTCCTCCTCGCAGGGCAGGGCGCAGCTTACCTCGGCGTCGGCGCCATCTTCGACGCCAGCGCCACCAAGCCCGATGCCCGCCACCACCGCGGCCCCGACCTCCTCCGCCAGCTCCGCAGCCTCCCCGGCGTCGGCCACCTCCCGCTCGTCGCCATCGGTGGCATCACGCTCGAAAGCGCCGGCGCCTGCTTCCATGCCGGCGCCTCCGGCGTCGCCGCCGTCCGCACCCTCCTTGGCGCTCCAGACCCCGCCGCCGCCGTCACAACGCTCCTCCGCCTCCGCTACGAGAGCGGCGGCACCTCGAGCAGCGCCCGGTAGGCCCGCGTCCGCGCCCGCCGCGCTGCCGCGGCGTCCGCTCCTCGGCGCTCCCGCCGAAGCATCCGCTGCGCCTCCTCCGCGAGCGCCTCCTGCTCCTCGTCCGGTAGTAGCGCGACCACCGCCTCCTCCAGCCGCGACTCGAGCCCCAGCAACACCTCAAACGAGACCAGCGCCTCCGCCGGCATCAGCCGGAGCTCTTCGCAAAGCCGCTCCGACGCCGCCGCAACCTCCGCCCGCGGATGCCGGCAAAGCAGCCGCAACTGCCGCAACGGCCCAGGCTCATCGGCACAGAAGGGCGCCGGAATCCCAGCCTGCGGTGTATCGTCGCCCGCCGCCGCACCGGCACCGTTCGCGACCGCCTCAGCCGGCTTCTCCCGCCGCGCCTCCACCACCTTGAGCACATACCGCCGGCACTCTGAAATCGACGCAGGCGCCTCGCGCAGCTTCGCGAATGCCACGTCGATCCCCTCCACCACCCAGCCCTCAGGGATGCCCTCCGCCTCCCAGCCCAGCAGCAGATGCACATCCTGCGAAGAGAGGTCGGTGCCCCGCGCACGGCGGCTCACAAAATGGTCAAACAGACCCCGCGCATAGGTCGACGGCAGCGATGACGCTGCATCGCCGGCCCCCGACTCCGCCTCCGAATCCTCCGACATCCCTAGATGTCGAGATTCTCAACCGACAGCGCGTTGCTCTCGATGAACTCGCGACGCACCTCGACATCGTCGCCCATCAGCACGCTGAAGGTCTGCTCCACCTGCACAAAGTCGCCCATCGTCACCTTGCGGAGCGTCCGGCGCGATGCATCCAGCGTGGTCTCCCAGAGCTGCTCGGGGTTCATTTCGCCCAGACCTTTGTACCGCTGCAGCTGCATCCCCACCATGCCGCGCTCCTCGATGAGCGCCACCAGCTCGCCAATCGTCCGAAGCTTCAGACGGTTGTCGCCCGATAGGGCAACCTCCATCCCGTCGTTCCCAGACAGCTCCAGCCAGGCGCGGTAGATGCGGACCAGCTCGCGCCAGTCACGCAGCGCAAGCATCTCATCGTTGATCGGCGTCCGTCGCACAGCGCCGCTCACCCGCGTCTCCCACACGGCCGCAAACCGCTCGCCACGCTCAACCACCAGCGGCTGCACGAACTTGCTCGCAGGATAGGCCACCACCAGCTTCTCAAACACCTTCGTAAGCGCCGCCCGAAGCGTCTCGCCCGACGCGAACGAGTCGCTCGTCAGCTCGCCCTCACGCGCAAGCGCATCGACCACACGCTCGTCCCAGCCACGCATCTCAAAGCGCCGAAGCGCCTTCTTGTGCGTGTAGGCATCACGAACCACCGCGCCGAACTCCTCCGCCGTGTTCTCCTTCGTCCCGTCGTGCGAGATCAGCTTGCTGTTGCCCGTCACATTCGTGACCTTCATCGCATCCAACGCCGCATCGTCCTGCACATAGATCTGCTTGCGCGTGAGACGGTAGAGCGGCGGCTGCGCGATGTAGAGGAAGCCCGCATCAATCAGCGGCTGCATCTGACGGAAGAAGAAGGTCAGCAGCAGCGTCCGAATGTGCGAGCCGTCCACGTCGGCGTCGGTCATGATGATGACCCGGTGGTACCGCAGCCGCTTGAGGTCAAACGCCGCCTCCTCCGAGCCGTTGCCGATGCCCGTCCCCAGCGCGCTGATCAACGTCGTGATCTGCTCGCTGTCGAGCTGCTTGCGGAGGTTCGCCTTCTCCACGTTCAGGATCTTGCCCCGAAGCGGCAGAATCGCCTGGTTCTGACGGTTCCGACCCTGCTTCGCAGAGCCGCCGGCCGAGTCACCCTCGACAATGAAAATCTCGCTCTTGGCAGGGTCCCGCTCCTGGCAGTCGGCCAGCTTGCCCGGCAGCGCCGAGCTCTCCAGCACGCCGCGCCGCTTCACAAGCTCACGCGCCTTCCGCGCCGCTTCACGCGCCCGCGCCGCCTGAAGCATGTTGCCGACGATGATCTCCGTCACCGCAGGGTTCTCCTCGAAGAACTCCTTCAGGCGGGCATTCGTCACGCTCTCCACGTAGCCCTTGACCTCGCTCGAGACCAACTTGTCCTTCGTCTGCGACGAGAACTTCGGATCCGGCATCTTCACCGACACGATCGCCGTCAGACCCTCGCGCGCGTCTTCGCCCGCAAGCTCAATCTTCTCCTTCTTCGCCTGCTTCGACTCGTTCGCAAAGTGGCCCAGCGTCTTCGTCAGCGCGCCACGGTAGCCCGTCAGGTGGGCGCCACCGTCGCGGTTCCGGATGTTGTTCGTGAAGCAGAGAACATCCTCGCGCGACGAGTCCGTCCACTGCATCGCAACTTCGACCGTCACGCCAACATCAGGCAGCGTCGTCGTGAAGCTGATCGGCGTCGGGTGCAGCATCGACTTGCCCTTGTGCAACGCCGTCACATAGGCCGCCAATCCGCCCTCCGCGCGGAAGTCATTCTCCCGCCCGTCGCGCTCGTCCCGAAGCCGGATCCGAACGCCGTTGTTCAAAAAGCTCAGCTCCCGGAGACGCTGCGACAGCGTGTCGAACGACAGCTCCGTGATCTTGAAAATCGTCGCATCAGGCCAGAACGAAACCTTCGTCCCCTTGCCCGACACATTCTCCGCCGTCACCCGTGTGGGAGCAACGGTGATGCCCTCGCGGAACTCTACCTCGTACAGCTTCCCGTCGCGCCGAACCTCAACCTTCATCTTCTCAGACAGGAAGTTCACGCACGACACGCCTACGCCGTGCAGACCGCCCGAGACCTTGTAGCTGTTCGAGTCGAACTTTCCGCCCGCATGCAGCTTGGTCATGATGACCTCGACCGCGCTCCGGTTCTCCGTCTTGTGGATATCGACCGGAATGCCGCGGCCGTTGTCCTCCACCGAGCAGCCACCGTCAGCCAGCAGCACCACGTCCACGTAGTCGCAATGGCCGGCCAACGCCTCGTCAATCGCGTTGTCTACGGTCTCATAAACCAGCTGGTGGAGCCCCGAGCCGTCATCCGGATCGCCGATGTACATACCGGGACGCTTCCGCACCGCTTCGCGGCCCTCGAGCACCTGAATGTTGTCTGCATTGTAGGTAGGCTGTTCCATCTCGTTCACTCTCCTCTGGACCCCCTCGCACGCGGGCGCGCGAGCAAGGGTCAAGGCTAGCCGACCTCCTCCGCGATGTCACCCGAAACCGCCACCACGCGCCCCCCTTTTCGACCTCCAAACCGGCCCGAAACCCAGCGCCCGCCGACTCACTTTCCGATGCAGAATCCGGCAAAAATCCGGTTCAGAATCTCGTCGCTCGTTACAGCCCCCGTCATCCGGCCGAGCCCGTCCAGCGCCTCTCGCAGGTCAATCGCCACAAGCTCCGCATCCAGCCCCATCTCTGCCGCCTCCGTGGCCCGCTGAACCGCAACCAGCGCCTCGCCCAGCGCCTCCAAGTGCCGCGCACGCGTGATGAGCCCCGTGTCCTCGTCAAACCGAACACCCGCAGCCGCTGCGAGCCCCTCCAGCAGCACCCAGAGCCCCTCCAGCCCAACGCCCGTCAGTAGCGACACCCAGGCCTCCGCAACCGCGCCCGCCCCGCCCCGCGGGTCAGCTCCGCCAAGGTCGCGCTTGTTCCAGAGCACACCAAAGGGCCGCCCCGCCGCCGCAAGCGCCTCGCCCAGCGCTGCGAGCTCGAGACCATCTACGGCCACCACCAGCGCCGCATCTGCACCCGCCAGCGCTGCTCGCGATCGCGCCATGCCCATCGCCTCAAGCCTGTCCTCGCTCTCATGCAGCCCGGCCGTATCCACGAACCGGAAGAGCAGCCCGCGGTGAACCACCGTCTCCTCAATCGTGTCGCGCGTCGTGCCGGCCACCTCCGACACCATCGCCCGCTCCATGCCGAGCAGATGATTCAGCAGGCTCGACTTGCCCGCGTTGGGTCGCCCCACCAGCGCAATCCGAATCCCCTCCATCCGCATCCGGCCCGCGTCGTGTGTCGCGACCAACCGCTCCAGCTCCGCCGACAGCGCCCGTCCCCGCGCAACCACCTCCGCCGGCGGAACCGAGAACACATGCTCCTCGAGCCCAAAATCGATGCCCGCCTCCACCAGCATCAGCAGCGACGCAACGCCCTCCGAGAGCCTGCCCACCGCTTCGCTCAGCCGCCCCGCAAGGTGGGCCTGCGCCAGCGAATGACCGGCCTCGCTCCGAGCTGCAATCACATCGGCAATCGCCTCCACCTGCAGCAGGTCCAACCTCCCGTTCAGCATCGCCCGTCGCGTCAGCTCACCCGGCTCGGCGACCCGCGCGCCGCAGGCCAAGCAGCTGTCCACCAGGAGCCGAACCGTCATCAGCCCGCCGTGGCACTGAAGCTCCACCACATCCTCGCCCGTGAAACTCCGCGGGCCTTGGAAACAGATGACGAGGGCCTCGTCTATCTGCCGCCCGCTGTGCCAAAGCCTGCGAACCGCCGCCCGGTGCGATGGCGGAAGCACCGACCCGTCCGCCAGCAGCCTACCGGCAATGGCGAGAGCCTCCGGCCCAGATAGGCGCACCACCGCAACCGCTGCCTCGCCCAGGGCGGTGGCAACAGCTACAATGGTATCGCGCCTCGATTCAGCCAGTTGGCTCAACCTTCGGAGCGGTCCGGGGCTTCCGTGCCTTGCGGGCCGCGACGGCCTCCAAAGGCGCGGAGACGACGAAGGATGCCCTCGCCATCGCTCTCGGTGCGAACCCCTTCGAGGTCGCCGAGCGTCTTGTGGAACGCCCGTCTGTCGATGCTGTTCATGCCGGCGAACCGAATGGTCCGGCCGGAATCGAGCACCGCGTCAGCGACGCGCTGGGCTGCCTTCGACACAACCGACTCCCGGGAAGCCCGGAAACCGTCAACATCGATGACCACCAACTTGTTTCGTGAATCACTACCGAACAAAACCTTCCCGCAGAGGAATTGCAACGACTCCAGAACCTCGGTCCGTGCCGCGGCATTCTGCTTGCCGAAAAGGGCGATCGCCTCTGCTCCCTGGATGGAGAGCTCGATGCGATTGTCCGCCTCTTTCACAAACACAGAGGCCGAGCCGTAGCCCAAGCTCTTGAGAACGGTGCTCAACCAGGTGGCCGCTTTCGTGCTGGTCTCGCTCGCGCGATTCTCAGCGGTCCAGATGGTGTCCGCGGCCTTGTCTTCGGTAGGCGCGGAGTATGTCAGACGAGTGGGGTTGTTAAGGCCGGAGCCTAACCCTCTTTCTTGGCGTCGGCAGCAGGAGCAGGCGTGGCAGCCTTCGGAGCCGACTTCGCAGCGGGCTTCTTCGGAGCAGCCGCGGGAGCAGCAGCCTTGGGCGCGGGAGCAGCAGGCTTGGCGGCAGCCTTCGGAGCCGGAGCAGCGGGCTTGGCGGCAGCCTTCGGGGCAGCCTTGGGCGCGGGAGCAGCAGGCTTAGCAGCAGCCTTGGGCGCGGGAGCAGCGGGCTTGGCAGCAGCCTTCGGGGCGGCCTTCGCGGGCGCCTTGGCGGCGGGCTTGGCAGCAGCCTTCGGAGCGGCCTTCGCGGGCGCCTTGGCGGCGGGCTAGGCGG
>CAIQPA010000651.1 GCA_903873545.1 uncultured delta proteobacterium | reverse complement strand
CGCTTCTGCGATTGTTTCGGCATTCCGCTGGTCACGCTTGTGGATGTGCCGGGCTTTATGCCGGGAACCGCCCAGGAGTACGGCGGCATCATCAAGCACGGTGCGAAGCTGCTCTATGCCTATGCCGAAGCGACCGTGCCGAAGGTGACCCTCATCACGCGCAAAGCCTACGGCGGTGCCTACGACGTCATGGCCTCCAAGCACCTGCGGGCCGACCTCAACTTCGCCTACCCAACCGCAGAAGTCGCGGTCATGGGTCCCGACGGCGCGGTCAACATCGTCTACCGCAAGCAGATTGCCGAGGCGGCCGACCCGGTTGCGGCGCGCAAAGAGTACATCGAGAAGTACAAGGAGCTCTTCGCCAACCCCTTCAAGGTTGCCGAGCTCGGCTACATCGATGCCATCATCACGCCGTCTGATACGCGGAAGCGGCTCATCGAGGCGCTCGAGCTGCTCGCCAACAAGCGGGACGAGAACCCGCCCAAGAAGCACGGCAACATCCCGCTCTAAGCGGCTCGGTTAGCTGTTCTCGCGGGTGTCTTTGCGGCCCGAGAGCAGCTCGAAGATGTCGGCGTAGGCGTAGTGGTTGGGGCCGCGGTCGATGCCCTCGCAGCGGCCCTTCTCCGACTCCCAGTCTGCGCGGCTCTGGAGCAGCTCCGGCCAGAAGGGGTAGGTGCGGCACTGCGCCGGTTTGACGGCCTGGATGGTGCAGCCTTCGGGCCCGAGCAACGGGCAGGCCTGGTCGGCGGGCACATCGATGACCTCGTCGGCACCCGATGCCCGCCAGATGGTGCCGGCCTGTGCGGCAAGCGGCGTGCCGCTGATGGCTGCGAGGGCCTGCGCCTTCTCCTCCTGCGTGAACCAGACCTCGCCGGGCCCGCGACAGCAGAGGCCGCAGCGGGTGCAGGTGAAGTCGAGCCCGCCCCCGCGGGTCCAGCGGCCGGGCGCGGTCACGGTTTACGGCTCCCACCGAGCCGGATGCTGCCCTTGGTTCCGCCGAGGGGGGCCGGTCCGACGCTGCGGATGGCAGCGAGCGCGGGAGCGTCGGCCTCGGTGATGGGGAGCACGGCGTCCGGGAGTTCGCGGTGGGTTGTGCGGGCGGTCTGGAGGTCGCGGGAGGTGCCGCCGAGCGCTGGAGCGACGGTTACCTCGGTGACCTCACGGAGGGTGTAGGGCGGCCTGTTGGTGTCGATGGTCGCGGCAACCTGGAAGACACCGGCGGGCACCTGGGTGCCGCCATCGGTGCAGAGGTTGATGCGGGCGGAGGACGGATTGGCGGGGTCGCCGACGGAGATTTGCGGCGTTCGACCCTTGGGGGGCATCGCGAAGCCGGTGGCGAGGGCGACCACCTGGTTGGCCTTGATGGTGACGGCAGCGGGCAGGCCGTTGAAGACAACCTGCGTCTCGCCGACGGGCAGCTGGAGCGCGCCCTGCTCCGCATGCTCGGCCTGGCTGTTGGACTGGGCCATCTTGGCAACGCCGGCTGCGTCGCGCTCAAAGACCGTGAGGTCGGCGAACCAGGGCTCGCAGTCCATGCGGGGCTGTTCGGCCCGTTCGACGGCGGTCACGCTCACCCAGCCGGTGGGGATGACGCTGGTCTTGCCGAGCTCGACGCGGAACTTGGAGACGCGGAGCCCCGTGCGGGTGCGGGCGACCTCTGCGAAGTAGGTGCCGGGCGGCAGCGCGACCTCCACGCCCGGCTCGTAGGAGCCGGCGGCCGCCCCGTTGCTGAAAGGGGTGCCATCTTCGCGGTAGACGAAGAGCCGCGCCGTGGAGCCACCCTTGGGGAGGAGGCCGCTCGCAGGGGCCAAGATGGCCGCGAAGCCTGTCGCCGCGGGGGCTTCGGGCTCGTCATCGAAGCGGCTGCCGGCCTGCGCGGGGAGCGGAAGCAGGAGCAGGAGGGCAAGCGCGGTTCTCTTCATGATACCCTCGACGCGGACGGACTGCTCCAACCCTCTAGGCGAGCAGGCGTGGGAGGCAACTGCGCCTCACTCCCACTCGATGGTGGCGGGGGGCTTGCTCGAGATGTCGTAGGTGACGCGGTTGATGCCGCGGACCTCGTTGATGATGCGGCTGGAGACCTTCTTGAGCAGCGCGTAGGGCAGCTCTGCCCAGTCGGCAGTCATGAAGTCGCTGGTCTCGACGGCTCGGAGTGCGACCACGTAGTCGTAGGTGCGGCCGTCGCCCATGACGCCCACGCTCTTGACCGGCAGAAAGACGGCGAAGGCCTGGCTCGTGAGGTCATACCACGACCTGCCCGTTACCGGGTCGATGGTGGCGCGGAGCTCCGAGATGAAGATGTCGTCGGCGCGGCGGAGCAGGTCTGCGAAATCGCGACGGACCTCACCGAGGATGCGGACGCCGAGGCCGGGCCCTGGAAAGGGGTGGCGGTAGACCATCTCGCGGGGGAGGCCGAGCGTGACGCCGAGCTCTCGGACCTCGTCCTTGAAGAGTTCGCGGAGCGGTTCGAGGAGCTTCAGTCCCAGCGTCTCGGGCAGGCCGCCAACGTTGTGGTGGCTCTTGATGGTGGCCTTCTTGGACTTGGAGCCGCCGCTCTCGACCACGTCGGGGTAGATGGTGCCCTGTGCCAGCCAGCGGGCGTTGGGCCGCTTGGACGCTTCGCGCTGGAAGACCTCGACGAACTCGCGGCCGATGATTTTGCGCTTCTGCTCGGGGTCGGTGACGCCGGCGAGGTGGCCGAGGAAGGTGTCGCTCGCATCTACGTGAATGACGCGCGCCTCGAGCCGGCCGACGAACATCTGCATCACGGACTCCGCCTCGCCAAGTCGGAGCAGGCCGTGGTCGACGAAGACGCAGGTGAGCTGGTCGCCGATGGCGCGGTGGATGAGCGCGGCTGCGACGCTCGAATCGACGCCGCCGGAGAGGCCGAGGATGACCTCGTCGGAGCCGACCTGCTCGCGGATGCGGGCAACGGCCTCCTCCACAAAGTTGCCCATGAGCCAGTCGCCGCCGCAGCCGCAGATCTGGCGGACGAAGCGGTGGAGGATGGCGGCACCCTGATGGGTCTGTGTGACCTCGGGGTGGAACTGCAGCGCGTAGAAGCGGCGACTCTCGTCGGCCATGCCGGCGATGGGGCAGCTGGGCGTGCTGGCCATGAGCTTGAAGCCGGGCGGCAGGTCGGTGACCTTGTCGCCGTGGCTCATCCAGACGCGGAGCATGCCGTGGCCCTGCTCGGTGGTGAAGTCTGCGATGTCGCGGAGGAGCTCCGTGTGGCCATGGGCTCGGACCTCGGCGTAGCCGAACTCGCGGCGGTCGCTCCAGGAGACGGTTCCGCCAAGCTGCACTGCCATGGTCTGCATGCCGTAGCAGATGCCGAGGACGGGGATGCCGAGCTCGAAGACGGCGGACGGTGCGCGGAGCTGGTGGTCTTCGTAGGTGGAGGCGTGGCTCCCCGAGAGGATGATGCCGCGGGGGTTGAGTTCGGCCAGCTTCTCGTTGGAGATATCGGAGGGATAGATCTCGCAATAGACCGCAGCCTCACGCACTCTTCTTGCAATGAGTTGCGTTACTTGCGACCCGAAGTCGAGAATGAGAATTCCGTTCTGAAGATGGCTCATCTCTAGCCCATCCCCGAGCCGCCCGGCATCGACTTGTAGTTGGGTGCCTCTTTGGTCACGAAGACGTCGTGGACGTGGCTCTCGCGCAGGCCGGCGCTGGTGATGCGGACGAACTCGGCCGTCCGCTGGAGGTCCTCGATGGTCCGCGCGCCGCAGTAGCCCATGCCCGAGCGGATGCCGCCGATGAGCTGGTAGATGTTGTCGGCGAGGGGGCCGCGGTAGGCGACCATGCCCTCGATGCCTTCGGGAACGAACTTGCGGGACTCGCTGACGTCGCCCTGCGAGTAGCGGTCGGCGGAGCCCTGGCCCATGGCGCCGAGCGAGCCCATGCCGCGGTAGGTCTTATAGGAGCGGCCCTGGTAGAGGACCTGGTCGCCGGGCGACT
>CAIQPA010000650.1 GCA_903873545.1 uncultured delta proteobacterium | reverse complement strand
GGAACTCGGTGCAGACGCCGGGGCAGGTATCGCCGAACTGGCACCAGCCCGTGGCGCACTCGTCGTTCCAGTTGCAGTCGCCGCCGAGGGGGCGGGTGCCATCGAGGAGGTCCCAATCGTCGTCGTCGATGGCGCAGGAGTCTCCGCCAAGCGAACTGACGGCGGCACAGAGGTTGGCCTCGTTCCAACGGACGGTGCCGTCCGCGAGCGAGGGCGCCAAGGTCGCCGCAAAGTTGGCCTGGAGGAAGTTGGAGAAGGCGGCCTGGGAGACAGGTCCGCGAGCAAGCGAACCGCCCACATCGCAGCGTGCGGCGGCGGAGACATAGGCCGTTGCGAAGCTCTCAAGCGCGGTCGCGGTGGAGCAGTTCACCGAGCCACCGCCACCGCCGCCACCGCCGCCACCACCGCTACCGCCACCACCGCGTTCGGGTTGGGCATCGTCACAGGCGGAGAAGAGGAGAAGGGATGCGAGGAGACAGAGATGGCGCATGTTCAGCTCGGAGGGCGGGCGTGGCGGCAAAAACGCGAAACGCCGCGGGTGCGGCGTGGCGGTCGGCAGGCGACGAGCGTCGCCCATCGAACTACTCGGGGCGGGTGCGGAGCGACCGCCGACGGCGGCGCTCGGCGTCGCGCTGCTTGCGCTTGGCCTTGACGCTGGGCTTCTCGTAGTAGCGGCGGTTCTTGACCTCCTTGAGGATACCCTCACGGGCCATGGCGCGCTTGAGGCGACCGATGGCGCGCTCAACGGCTCCGTCGACCTTGACCTCAAGGGGGCCAAGCTCAGTCTCATTGCGGGTCTGCATCGCTTCTTTGCTCATGTATCTCGCCTAACCAGGTCGTGGGAGCACCGCGTGCGCGGCGTCCAAGATCAAAGGGAGCGCATCGGTAACATTGTGAGGCGCGAGGGTCAAGCGAATGGAGCATGGTGCATGCCCGTTTTCTGGTGCGTTGACGGCAATCCGGAGGGATGCGAAGAGCGCCCCCGCATTGCCGCGCGAGGTGAAGATGTTTGTGGTGCTCGAAGGACTGGATGGCGCAGGGACGACGACGCAGCTCGGCCTGCTTTCTGAGCGTCTCACTTCGGCAGGCATCGACCACCTCACCACGCGCGAACCCACGGGGCGGCTCGTAGGGCGCACCATCCGGCAGATTCTCGCCGGCAAGCTGCTCCGGCCCGACGGAAGCTCCTTTGACGCCGAGACGCTGGCGCTCCTTTTTGCCACCGACCGGCTCGACCACCTGACCCACCTCATCGAACCGGCGCTCGCCCACGGCAAGTGGGTTATCTCCGACCGCTATGTCCACAGCTCGCTTGCCTACCAGGGGATGGAGGTGGACCGGCACTGGGTTGCCAAGATCAACGCGCAGGCGCGGCCGGCCGATCTTGTGGTCTGGCTCGACCTCGACCCCGAGGCCTGCATGGAGCGGGTTGCCGCGCGTGGCGGCGAGCGGGACATCTTCGAGACCGCAGAGAAGCTGAAGCTCTTCGCGGAGGGCTACGCGCAGTCGTTTGCGCTGCGGAGCGACCCGTGGGTGAAGGTGTCGGGCGAGGGCAGCCGCGATGAGGTTGCAGCGCGCATCTGGGCCGCCGTCAGCGCAGCTCGTCCGAGCTGACTTCTGGGCTGAGTTCGAGGCCTAGCGCTGCTGCGAAGCGGATGGCGCAGGCCGCTGCCGCCTCGGTGAGCGAGGGAGGTTTGGCGATGAGCGCGGCGACCGAGGTGGCCGAGGCGCCGGGCATGCCGCAGGGAACGAAGAGGGAGAAGGCGTCGAGGCTGGTGGTGAGGTTGAGCGCCGCCCCGTGCATCGAGACGCCCCGGCTGATGCGCATGCCGACGGCCGCCAGCTTTCCCTGTTCGGTCCATAGGCCTGGGTGGGCGGTGTCGTAGGGTGCGCTGATGCCGAGCGTGGCGAGATAGGCAGAGACTGAGCCTGCGAGCGCGCGCACCAGGTCGGAGGGGCCGATGCGGAGGGCGCGGGTATCGACCACGGCGTAGAGCACGAGCTGGCCCGGGCCGTGGTAGGTGACCTCGCCGCCGCGGTCGCTCACGACCAGTTCGATGCCGCGCGCACGGAGCTGCTCCTCGGGGAGGAGGAGGTCTGTGGGCGCGGCACGGCGCCCCATCGTGATGACGGGGTCGTGCTCGAGCGTGAAGAGCCGGTGGTGGCCGCGCCCGTCAACGAGCGCCTGCCAAGCTGCGGTCTGGCGCTCCATCGCAGCCCCGTACCCGATGCGTCCCCAGTGGGACCATGCGAGCAGGCGGGGCGGCGCTGTGGCCGGAGTGGGCTCCACGCCGCTAGGCGCGGAGGTCGCGGAGGAGCGCCTCGTCGGGGAGCTGCAGCGCGATGGTGTGGCGGGTAACGCCAACGCCATGCTCGAGCAGCAGGGCGCCGAAGGTCTCGCGGTGGATGAGCGTGACCGGCGTGCCCTCTGCAGCAGCAGCGGTCGCATCATCTGCGAAGCCGCGGACGGCGAAGAGGATGAGGTCGTTGGAGCCTGCAGCCTCTCCGACTTCACGGAGCGCTGCGACTTCTGCTGCCGTCGCCTGGCCGCGCGGCGAGACGACCGCGACGGTCACCTTGCGGGGCGTGAGGCTGCGGTCCTGGCGGGCGTGAAGGTAGCCCATGATGCTGTCTGCGCCTTCGCCCGTGGTGATGGCGGTGTAGCCGAGCTGGTTGAGCAGCAGCGAGAAGACGTGTGCGAGGTGGAGCTCGGAGAGCTGCTTGAGCGTGGTCAGCAGCCGGTCTTGGACCAGCTTGTTGTGGGCCTCGGCCCAGGCCTCGAGCGACTGGAGCGAGCGGCTGATGTCGCCCGTGACGGTGCCGGCAACGCCGAAGCCGTCGGGGCGGAGCTCCTCGATGAGCGGCGGCCGGCCGAGGGCGGAGCGGCGTGCAGCGCTTGCCCGGACGATGGCGCGGACGCCGTGGCCGCCGAGCTTGCCGATGGTGCCGACAGGGGCCGCGGTGAGGACCGCGCCGAGCTCTTCGGCGCGGGTCGAGGAGCCGGGCTGAAGCTTCGCGACGGCCTCGAAGAGGATGCGCTCGAACTCCGTGGCAGCTGCGTCGGGGGCGAGCCGCGCGAGGGGGCGGGCAGGCTGAGCGGCCGTCGCGGGCGGTGCAGCCTGCTGCCGGTTGCGGTCGCGATCTCCGCCGTCGCGGTTGTTGTCGCCGCGGTTGTTGTCGCCGCGGTTGTTGTCGCCGCGGTTGTTGTCGCCGCGTGGCTGCTCGCTCCGTTGGGGCTGGGCGGCGGGGGCGGGGCGCTCCTCGGGAGCCTCCTCGCTGTCGTCGTCGGAGCCCTCGGTGCCCTCTTCATCCTCACGGCCGCGACCCCGTCCACCACGACGGCCGCGACGCTTGCGGCGGCGCTCTGCGTTGGCGGTCGAAGGCGCGTCGAGCACGGTGCCGCCAGCGGTGGGTGCATCGTCGAGCGTCTCTCCGAAGAGGGCGAGCGGCTCCACATCGGAGGGGTCCCACTCGAGGTCGAGCGCTGTCGTGACCTCGGTCTGCTCCTCTGCGGCAGGCTCCTCCTCTTCTGCCTCGGTCTCTGCAACGGTGGCAGCGGCGGCCTCGGCAGCAGCAGCCTCTGCGGCGGCCTCTGCGGCGAGGGTCTTTGCAGACTTCTTGCGGCCCTTGGCAGGCTTCTCTGCGACGACCTCTGCGGCCTCTGCAGCAGGCTCTTCGACCGGCGCCGGTGCGACGGCCGGGGCAGGTTGCGCGGCTACGGGAGCGGCAACGGGAGCGGGTGCGGGCTCAGCCGCAGGCTGGCGGAAGGAGAGCGTCTCTTTGGCGTCGGCCGGGTCGGCGCCAGCCTTGAGCGCGAAGACGCCGGGGCGGGCCTGCTCGATGAGCGCCAGACCATTGGGCTTCTTGACCTCCTGCTGGAGGCGGGCGTGCATGGTCTCCTCGGGGGTCTTGCCGACATGGCTGAGGAGGGAGCGCCGGATCGCGTTCTCGGTGATTTTCTTGTAGTGGAGCGGGCGGCCAGCCTCGCGGAGAACTTCGACGGCGGCTTCGTAGAATGTCATGGGATTAGGATGCCTGGTAGGATGCAGCAGTCGAGGTGGCGGACCAACGCACTGCCCGTGAGATGGCGGCGCGTGGGCGCTCGCCGAGTGGCTGGGGCGATAGCACCTTGCACGGGTGACCTCAAGGCGAGCGGGAATCTGGCGCGGGTCGGGGCACCGTGACGGAGCGGGCGCCGCTGTCGATTGAGGTGTCGCGTCGCTGGCGTGACGACCTGGTGCGTTGGCTGGAGAGTCCGGCCGGGCAGCAGCCGTCGCGACGGTTCTCCGGCAGCGCGCTGGAGGCTGCCGTCATGCTCCGTCTCGGCGACGAGGGCTACGGCGCTGGGCTGCCCGACGAGCCGCTGCTGCCCTGGCTGCAGCGCTATGCGAAGGCGGTGGGCGACCTGCAGCGGAGCCGGTCGACCACGGTGGTGGTGACCTGGCAGCGGAGCGCGCTCGAACTGCATCTGACACGGTCCGGGAACACCGAGGTGCTGCTGTCGCTGCACGGCACCGGCGCCTCGGAAGAGGGCTCTGTCTGGCGGCTGCCGGTGGTGCTGGCGGAGCTGCGCGAGGCGCTGGCGCTGACAGTGGAGGAGATGGTTGACGCGCTCGACAGTCTCGAGACAGCCGGGCTGGTTGCGGAGCTGCGCGGCTGGCTGATGGGGCTGGTTGCGGAGCTTCAGGAGGGTAGCATCGCACCGCCGCTGGCGACGCTTCGGGGCCGGCGCGACCCGCGGATCATCGAGGTCTCGACCTCCGACGCGGAGGGGCGCTCGCTCGTGACGACGCTGCGGCAGCTCGAGCCGGCGCTGCTCTATGCGGGTGAATCGGTGGCCCATGGCGGAGCGCTTGTGCTGGGTGGCTTCGCGATGCTGTCGGTGCCTTTTGGCGGAAGTCGGCGCTGGGAGGGGAGCGTGCTCCGGCGCTGGCTGGAGGTGGCCGAGGGGCTGCTGCGGCAGGCGCCCGATGGGTTGGTCTCCGAAGGGCCGATCGTGTCGGATGCGGCGCCGGATGGGGCATTGCTGGTGGGCGAGTTGGCCTCGCTGCTGGGCGAGCATCTGTCGGGGCTGGCCGAGGCGCTGCTTCGGGAGCAGCCGCTGCTCGAAGTGCATGCGGGGTTTGTGGCGCTACGTGCGACGGCGCTCTCGCTGCGTCGCCACGGGCGCGGCCGTTGGCAGCCTGTGGCTGCGCGAAAGCCGACGAAGCCGGCGCTGGTCGCTGCGCCGACAACGCCGGTCGCGGGGCAGGGCGTTGCGCCGGAGCGGGTTCGGCAGATGGGCTATCACCGGCACTGGACGGTCTCGATTCCGCCATCGTCGGGCCGAGGCGGCGGCACGGTCTGGGGCAACGATGCGGTGGCGGTGACTTCGCCGCGAGGCCTCGAGGTGACGCAGCTTGCGACGGGCGAACGTG
>CAIQPA010000649.1 GCA_903873545.1 uncultured delta proteobacterium | reverse complement strand
TGACTGACGGCATCGGCCGCTGCGTCGTCGACCGCTAGCCCTTCGCTACGGAGCGCTGCAACAGCGCTTCGAGGGTCGCGGGGTCGGCATCGTCGAGCCGCTTGAGGTAGAGGCAGCCCTTGCCGGTGGTGTGCTTGCCGAGCTTCGCCATGAGGGCAGCGTCGTCGAGCGCTTCGGCGCCGAGGTAGAGCGTGAGCGCCGCTTTACGAGGCGAGAAGCCGACCTTGAACCAGTCGAGCGCGCGTCCGCTGTCGTAGACCAGATGGGTCTCGCCGAAGCCGACGATCGCGGCGCCCCACATGCGTGGCGCTGCGCCCGTCGCCAGCTGCATGAGCTGCGCGAGACGCTCGCACTCCGAGCGGCGGGGCTCATCGAGAGAGAGGAAGAAATCTGCCGCGGTCTGCGCGGTGGCTTGGGTCTTGTTTGCTGCCACGGTTACCTGCCGAGGTAGTCGAGGTAGAGCGCCTCGCGCTCTTCAAAGGTGAGATCGGTGCGTGCGCCAAGCGCCCGCTCGCGGGCGATGCGGGCCTCTGCGAGCGTTGCGGTGGCTGCCGCAGAGATGTTGAGCGACTCGACGAAGCCGACCGTCGGCACCGTGAAGGCGCCATCGGCGGCTGCGCGGAAGGCGGGGCTCAGACCGGCATGCTCGGCGCCGAAGACGAGCGCCACCTTACGGTCGAAGCGGACCTGCGACAGCGGCACAGCGTTGCGGACGTCGGCGACCCAGATGGCGTGGCCGCTGGCACGGAGAGAGGCGATGGCCTCTTCGGCCTGCTGCCAGATGTGCATGTTGAGCCACTTTTCGGCGCCGCGCGAGACGGCACGCGGGTTGCTCTTCTTGGCGAAGGCCGGGTTGACGACGTGGCAGTCGAGGAATCCGAAGGCCTCGACGCTGCGATAGACGGCGGCCTGGTTGCCGGGGTCGTAAAGGGAGTCGAGGACGACGGCCACCCCGCGCATGCGCCGGTCGACCACCTCACGGATGCGGGCCTGCCGCGCTGCCGTAAGCGTCGAATCGGGGGCGGTTTGGGGCTCGTCGAGGTGGGAATCGGTCAAGGTCGAGGCTCGCTGCGGGGTGCGCCGGCGGGTTTGACCCTTCGGGCGTGCGGTGGTAGCAACCTGCCGCCCATTCAGCCTCGTTTTGAGGGTGAGTGGGGGCTCGGCGCCGCGGCGCCTTCCCTGCAGCAGTTTGGTTGGTCATGCAAGGTTTGGAACTGATTCTTGGAGTTGCCCTCCTCGTGGTGGGCTATCTGTGGTTCTCGGCGCGCGGTGACGCAGCCGCGTGGAAGGCGCAAGCCGAGGCGAAGGCACCCGCGAAGGCGGCTGCTCCTGCGCCCGTGGCGAAGGCTGAGGCAAAGGCGCCGAAGGAGCCGAAGCAGACCGACGAACTGGCAGAGGTGCGCAAGCAGGTGGAGTCGCTCCGCAAGCAGATGGCTGCCAAGGAGAACGAGGCCAAGGAGGCCCGGGAGTCGCTCAAGGGCGCCAAGGAGAAGGCACACCAGAGCTCCAAGCAGGCCGAAGGCCTCGCGAAGACTGTTCGCGAGCTCCACGAGAAGATCGCCTCCGCCGGGCCGGTCGACAAGCTCCTCGCCCAGAACGCCGAACTCAAGCAGCTCCTCAAGGAGGCCCAGTCGCGTGCCTCTGGTTCCGCGGAGCCCAAGATCGTCGAAAAGATCGTCGAGAAGATCGTGACCCTGAGCGACTCCGAAGCAGTGGCGCAGATTCAGGAGGCGCACCAGCGCGAGATCGCAGACCTTCGCAAGGCGGCCGATGGCCGTCGCACCGGTGAGGCCGGCCTGCGCGAAGAGCGCGAGCGGGTGAAGACCGAGCTCGAGGGGCTCCGCAAGAAGCTCACCAAGTCGCTGAACGATGTGGACCGGGAGCGTCGCCGCGCCGACCACAACGACAAGGCCTATCTCATCATGAAGAACCAGCTGGAGGCGGCGCTTGACCGTGCTGCCCATGTGGATCTGAGCCTCCGCCGCCCCGACGCCCTCTACCCGGGCGAAGTGGTCGCGCCGCGCCCCAAGCGTGAGCGTCCCGCGGCTGAGGCCGTTGCTCCCGCCGAGATCGCAGCGCCCGTGGCGGAAGCCGTGGCTCCTGCCATCGAGGCCGCCGTTGAGGCTGAGGCCCCCGCTGCCATCGAGGCCGCCGTTGAGGCTGAGGCCGCTGATGCCCCGGCTGCCATCGAGGCCCCCGCTGCTGAGGAAGAGGCCGCCGTTGAGGCTGAGGCTGCTGAGGCCCCCGCTGCGATCGAGGCCCCGGCTGCCATCGAGGCCGCCGTTGAGGCTGAGGCCCCGGCTGCCATCGAGGCCGCCGCTGAGGCTGAGGCCCCGGCTGCCATCGAGGCCACCGTCGAGGCTGAGGCCCCTGCCGCTGAGGCGGAGGCCGCTGAGGCCCCCGCTGCGGAAGTGGAGGACGACGAGGAGGTTGCTGACCTCTCGGACGATCTCGCGGATGACGACGAGGAGGAGGCGCCTGCTACCGAGGACTCTTCGGGCACCAAGACCTTCATGATGACCGGACTCGACCTTGATGCGGCCATCGCAGCCGCCGAGTCGAAGAAGTCCTAGCGCCAGTCGGCCGGGACGAGCTGCGCGAGCAGCGGCGTCCTGGCGGCCCGCTCGCCTGCCAGCGCCACGGCGCCGGCAAGGTCGCCCGCCTCGATGCGGTCGGCCAGTGCATCGAGCGCCGCCAGGTGCTCCTTGGTGCGTGCAACGGCGTAGCCCACGGTGGTCTGCATCTTGATGATGAAGGCCCAGTCGGAGGCCTGCGCGAGCATGAGTTCGCGGCAGAGCTGTTCGAGTGCCGGCTGCCATGCGGCGCTCGCTGCGTGC
>CAIQPA010000648.1 GCA_903873545.1 uncultured delta proteobacterium | reverse complement strand
CGAGGCGGTCACTGACCCCGTTGGAGTGCATCCCACCGCCGGCGCCCCCCGCGGCAACCCCCGCGCCAGACCCCTCGACAACACACCGCGACACAGCTGCCGCGGCCGTCGCTTCGTTGCGCTGCCGCCTCCGCCCAAGTAGCAGACTGCCCGTCTCTCGGCCCCTCCGCGCAACCGCCTCCATGCCAGACCAGCCCACGCCACGCGAGGCAGCCAAGCCGCTGCGGCTCCTGCTCCTCACGCGCACGCTGCCTGTGCACGGTGTGAGCGGCGCGAGGAGCTACCTGGCAGCCGTCATAGATGCGCTCGAGGCTGAGGGCCACACGGTCGATATTGCCGCGCTGAACACCGATGCCGAGGCGTCGGGGAGTGCCTTCCGGCTTCCCAGTTTTCGGCCGGGTCGGGGCGCAGTTCGGGTGCGCGGGTTTCGCCTCCTTCGCGGACTGCTTGTCCCCACCGCTGCGCCCACAGACCTGCTCCTGCGGCGCGGCCAACGCCTGCTGCGCAAGGCAGGGCTCCCCGTTGTAGCGTTCGACCCGCTCGACAACTGGCTCCGGCCGCCAAGCGCTTCGGAGCATCGGTTCGCGCGGCAAGCGGTGCGTGACCTGAAGCCAGACGCCCTGCTTCTGAACGGCGCTGCGCTGGCTCCGCTGGCAACCACGGCGCGCGCAGCATCTGGGGGCAGCCTTCGCGTTGCGACCCTCACCCACGACGTGCTCCATGAACGGGCCGCCTCGCTCGCCGGTTCGGCCACGCTGGGCGAGCAGAGCGCCCGCCTGAGCGCCTGCACCGAGGCCTGGGAGCGCGCCCACCTGCTCGCCTCCGACTGCATTGTCGCCATCCAGTGGCAGGACGCAGCCACCTTCGCGCGTCTCCTGCCCGAGCGCACCACCGTGGTCACCCCCATGCCAGCCCTCGCGCAGCCGCCTTCCGCGTCGAGCGAGCCGCTCCTGCTCTTTGTCGGCTCCGCCGTTTCCACCAACGTGGAGGCTGCCCGCTGGCTGCTCGCGGAGGTCTGGCCTCGCATCGCTGCAGGCAACGCAGCAGCCTCGTTGCGCATCGTTGGCGACGTGAGCGGAGCCCTCGCCGGCGACGCAGCGGGCTTGGACCGCATAACGCTCGCGGGGCGCACTGCCGACCTCTTGCCGCTGTTGCGGAGCAGCATCTCGCTCGTTCCACTTCGCTCGGGCTCGGGGCTGAAGATCAAGCTGGTCGAGGCCCTGGCTGCCGGGTCACCGGTCGTCAGCACCTCCGTGGGGCTGCAGGGGCTCCCGGACGACCTGCCTGGCACCAGCCGCGCTGATGATGCCGCCACCTTTGCCGATGCGGCCCTGCGCCTGCTCGGAGACGCGGCATACCGAATCGAGGCCAGCCGCGGCGCAGTCGAGAGCGCGCGGCTCCGGTTCTCGCCCGCCGTTGCTGTACGACCCCTCATAGAGGCGCTGCGCGCATGAAGGCCACCTCCATCACCCTCATCGACCCCGTCCTGCGCGACACGACCGGCCACCAGCTCGGCTACCTGCTCGCCGTTGGCAAAGAACTCCGCGCACGCGGCCTGCAGGTGGACTCGGTGCTGCCTGCAGACACCGCGCCGGCTGCCATCGAACAGCTTGCCGACGCGGGGCTCACGCCGGCAGCAACCCTGCCCTCCATGCGGGCCATCGATACGACGCGCGCGGCCACCCTCCGCTGGCTCGGCCAGAGCAGACAAACCTGGCGCGGCGGGCTCCGGACAGACAAGCGCAGCGAACTCTGGTTCATCAATGCCGAACCCAACCTGATGGGCGGCATCGCGCTGACCGCCGCGCGGAATGAGCAGCCGGTGCTGGCCCACCTCTTTCGCTGGTTCGATGCAGACGGTCCGCTCCGTACCGACAGGGCCCTGTTTGCGGGTGGTGTTGCTGCAGCTTGCCGCCTGCTCGCAGCGCGCGGCAAGCTCGCACTCGTTGGTCAGACGGCACCCATCGCGGCGCACCTGCAGGCGATGACCGGTATCCCATCCGTCACCGTTGGCCCCATGGTCGTGTCGTGGCCTGCAGCGCCCTCAGCCGTTGCTCCGACCGAGCGGTCCGGACCGCCGCGGGTGGGCTTCCTCGGGCAGGCACGCACCGAGAAGGGTTTTTACCTGCTCGCAGAGGCGCTCGAACTGCTCACGGAGCCCCACCAGGTTGAACTGCACGCCTCTCCGGCTCCCGGCGAACCGGTCGAACGCTGGCAGACGGCCATGGACAGACTGCAGGTGCGTGGAGCGACGCTTTACCGCGGGCCGCTCTCTGCCGAGGATTATTGGGCGCTACTGGAGCGGCTCGATGTCGTCGCCCTGCCCTACGACCCCGTCCGTCATGCCCATCGCACCTCGAACATCCTGACGGAGGCGATCGGCGCGGGCGCTCTGCCCGTTGTGCCGGCAGAGGGCTGGCTCGGAGGCGTCGGTGGCCAGCATGGCGCGGAGACCTTCACGCCATGGAACGCCGCGGCGCTTGCCGAATCCATCGACCGGGCGCTCCGTCGTGCGGCGGCCGCGCCTGCCTCGGCTTCTGCAGGGTCGCAACAGGCCTGGCGCCGGCTCCACTCAGCTGCGGGCTTCGTCGATGCCGCGCTTGCTGCCAGAGAGGCCGCATTGGCCCGCAGCGCAGGACGACTCAGCCGGCCTTGAAGATTCGGATGGTGATCTGGTTGCCCGACTGCTCCGCCTCGACGCGGCTCACGCCCTCGAAGGCCGAGGCCTCGATGCGGTGATGCCGGTTGCGGGGTCCGCTCCAGACCTCGGGTTGGCCATCGCGAATGCAGAAGTTCCAGCCGTGCATGCCGCCGTAGTTTGCGTGCTCGCCCTCGTTCTCCTCGTGGTCGAGCCAGACCAGACCGCCGGGTGCGCAGACAGCCACCATCTGACGGATGACCTCCCACGGGTCGGTCATGTGGTCGAGCGTGTTCCGCGCGTGGACAATGTGAAAGGGCGTGGCGCCGAACTCCGCGGCAATCCGCTCTGCGGAAACGGGGCGCGTGCGCACAGGCGGGGTGAGACGATGGCGCAGGAAAAGGAGGTCATACCCGCGGGCGAGCGCATCGGTCGGCACCAAGACGAGCTTCTTCGTGGGATGGTTGGGCGCGACGGAGGTGATGGGGCCCGAACCCACATCGAGCACCCGAACGGGATTGTGCGGTTGGAGCGCGACGGCCTCGCCGAGCGGGCCGGAAAGCTCCCGTTTGCCGGCCATGCGCCCCGCAAACTCTTCGGGCCACTGCAGCCCTCCCGTCCGCATCCAGCGGTCCCAGAAGCGGAGCTCGGTGAGAAAACCGAAGAGCCGAAGCCGACCGGTCCAACGACGGGACGCCATGTTGTTGCCATTGATGCAGAGGCGCACAAGCGCGCGCCGCCGCTTCTACTGAATGGCATGGCTGCCGACAAGGCGCGCGAGCAGGGGCACAGCCGCGCCGTCGCGCTTGCGAGCGCCTCCTCAACTGTTGTAGTCACCGCCGCGACCCTCTCCCCTCGCAGCGCGATCGGTTCCTCATGACGACCAGCCAAGCGGCGCCCGCCGCGGGACGCCGCGCCCTGATCACGGGCATCACGGGCCAAGATGGCTCCTACCTTGCAGAGCAGCTCCTGGCCCGCGGCTACGAGGTGCATGGTCTGGTGCGACGCGCCAGCACCTTCAACACGCACCGCATCGACCATCTCTACCAAGACCCGCACGACACCGGGCGGCGCCTCCATCTGCATTATGGAGACATGACCGACGCCTCGCGTCTAGCGCGCCTTGTCGAAAAGACAGAGCCCCACGAGGTCTACCACCTGGCCGCGCAGAGCCACGTGAAGGTCTCCTTCGACATGCCCGACTACACCGCACAGGTAGACGCGCTCGGCACGCTTCGGCTGCTCGACGCCATCCGTGAGTTCGGTCCGGCTGTCCGGTTCTACCAGGCCTCCACGAGCGAGCTGTACGGCAAGGTTCAGGAGACGCCGCAGACAGAGCGCACGCCTTTCTATCCCCGCTCGCCCTACGCCATCGCCAAGCTCTACGCCTACTGGGCCGTCGTGAACTACCGCGAGGCCTACGGCATGCATGCCTCCAACGGCATCCTCTTCAACCACGAGAGCCCGCGCCGCGGCGAGACCTTCGTGACCCGCAAAATCACCCGCGCCATCGCCGCCATTGTGCACAAGCAGCAGCAGTGCGTGCATCTTGGCAACCTCGATGCCAAGCGCGACTGGGGTTACGCCGCCGAGTACACCGAGGCGATGTGGCTCATGTTGCAGCAGCCCTCGCCCGACGACTTCGTCATCGCCACGGGGCGCACCTCGACCGTCCGTGAGTTCGCAGAACTGGCCTTTGCCCGCGCCGGCATCGAGCTGGTCTGGCGCGGAGAAGGCGTCGACGAAGTTGGCGTGGATGCGGCCACCGGCGTCGAGCGGGTCAAAATCGACCCTGCCTACTTCCGGCCCACCGAGGTCGACCTCCTGCTGGGCGACCCGTCGAAGGCGGGCGAGCTGCTGGGCTGGTCGGCGACCACTTCGCTCGAGACGCTCGTTCACCTCATGGTCGATGCCGACATGGCGGCCGGCGGAACGCTGCCGCAAGGCATTCCGTAATGCGTCTGCTGCCCTCATCCCGCGTCTTTGTTGCCGGCCATCGTGGTATGGTCGGCTCCGCCATCGTCCGGGCGCTTCAGCAGGAGGGCTGCAACGAGCTCATCTTGCGGTCACGCGCCGAACTCGACCTCACGGACGAGCGCGCCGTGCGCAGCCTCATCACCGCGGAGCGGCCCGACATCGTCGTGCTGGCCGCTGCGAAGGTGGGCGGCATTCAGGCCAACAACAGCTTCCCTGCCGACTTCATCCGCGACAACCTGGCCATCCAGTCGAATGTGCTCAACGCCTCGCTCGACGCAGGTGTGCAGCGGCTGCTCTTCATGGGCTCGAGCTGCATCTATCCGCGCGAGTGTCCGCAGCCCATCCGCGAATCCTACCTCCTGACGGGCCCGCTCGAGCCGACGAACGAGGCCTACGCGGTTGCCAAGATTGCAGGCATCACAACCTGCCGCGCCTTCAACCGGCAGCATGGCACGGCCTATCTGCCCGTCATGCCCTGCAACCTCTACGGCCCCAACGACAACTACCACCCGACCAACAGCCATGTGATTCCCGCACTGCTCCGCCGCTTTCACGAAGCGGCGCGGCGCGGTGATCAAGAGGTGGTGATGTGGGGCACGGGCCAACCGCTGCGCGAGTTCCTCCACGCAGACGACCTCGCAGCCGCCTGCCTGATGCTCCTGCGCGATACCGATGAGGCCGAACTCATCAATGTGGGTGCTGGCGCAGACCAGTCCATCCGCGCGATTGCAGAACTGGTCGCCGAGATTGTCGGCTTCGGCGGGACCATCACGCACGACCTCTCCAAGCCAGATGGCACGCCGCGCAAGATCATGGATATCGAGCGCATCCGTGCACTGGGCTGGCAGCCGAGCATCTCGCTGCGTGATGGGCTGCGCGGCGTCTACGCCTCGCTCACCGCGCCCGGCGGTCTCTGGGCCGACTAGGCCGCCTCAGCCCGGTGCGGCTGCGTCGAACAGTCGCCCGTAGGCGGCGGCCACCGCGGCCGGATCGCAGCATGCGGCCACATGAGCCCGAGCAGCAACACCAAGCGCGGAGCGCCGCTCCGGCTGCTCGAGGAGCCCCACGATTGCACGACCATAGGCAGCCACATCGAAGGCCGGCACCAGCGCGCCCGTGACCCCGTCCACCACCAGTTCGCCCACACCGCCTGCATCGAATGCGACCGCAGGCAGCTCGCAACCGCCAGCCTCGGCGAGGATGTTCGGCAGGTTGTCCTGGCGCGAAGGCAGCGCCAGCAGGTCGCAGGCAGAATAGGCGAGCGCCAACGTCTGCTCGTCGCGGAGGGTGCCGAGCATGGTCACAGGAAGCCCGAGTTCGGCAGCCACGCCGGGGTCGCGTCCGAAGGCGACAATGTGGGCTCCCAGCTCCACAAGCCGCTCGCGCTGCGACCGGACAGCCGCCGCCAACAGGTCTGCACCCTTGCGCGGATCGGAGAGGGCATGCGCTCCAAAGAGGATGGCCGGCCCGGCGTCGGGGATCTGCAACACCCGCCGCGCC
Source organism: uncultured delta proteobacterium (assembly GCA_903873545.1). GTDB lineage: Bacteria > Myxococcota_A > Bradymonadia > REDH01 > REDH01 > CAIWGR01. The sequence continues at coordinate 1,335 of CAIQPA010000648.1, read as the reverse complement.
GTGGAGCGGTCGGTCTTGGCGAAGCGCACCAGGTCGAGCGGATTCGGGATGACCTGCACCTCGCGCCCACCCAGGAGCGACGAACGTGCCACCTCCCCTGCAAGCCAGCGGCTGGGCGTCACGATGCGCAGATTGGTCTTGGCCCAGAGCCGGCGCTTGAGCCCGAGGTTGATGGAGCTCAGGTCGAAACGGCCAGGCTGCTTGAGCTGCGGGCAGAGGCCGCAGCCATCGACAAAGCGGCCGCACCCGCCGTCGTAATGGCAGCCGCCGGTGAAGGCCCACATGTCGTGCAGCGTCCAGACGAGCGGGCGGTCGAGCTGCGCAATGGTCGCCAGCGAGACGAAGCCATCATTCACCCAATGCAGGTTGAAGACCTCGCCCGGGAGCCGATTGAGCGCGGCCGCCGAGACGCTACCGAGATGGGCGTCGCTCCAGGTCGCCGTGCCGCGCAGGTTGCGCTGGCCCACCTCGCGCGCAAGCCGCCGCGCGACGAGCCCGCGTGCCCGCTCCTTCATGCTGTCGAACTGCACAACGCCGGCGCCGCCGCCCTCGCGATGGCGCACCGCCAAGGTGCTCTGCCGGCCTGCTGCGGTGAGCGCATCGTGGAGCCTTCGCGCCGCGATCGCCGCACCACCACCGCCGTCGGCGGTGCTCAGCAGCGTTGGCGCAGCCGGCCTCACTGCCCCACCAAGGCGGCGACTGCCCGACCGATTGTGGACCGCGCCGAGCGCGCCGCGACGGCCTGCGCATCGGCCCGCTCCTGCGCCGCAGGCCGCGACGCCGCGAGCAGCTGTTCGGCAGCGCGGGCGCCGTCGAAGCCGTCGAAAGGCTGCAACACATCGGCCAGCCCGCGCTCCTGCAGCAAGGCAGCGCTCTTGCCGCCAGACGTGTAGTCCACGGCCGTCAGCGGCACGCCAAGGCCGAGCGCGAAGACGAGGCTGTGAAAGCGCATGCCGAGCAGGCCCGAGAGCGAGGCAAAGTCGGCGGCATCGTCGGCGGGAGAGCGGTGGCGCCAGACCATGGGTTCGACCCGCTCGCAACCGGCAAAGAGCTGCCGCAGGTAGGGCCGATCGTCGCCACCCACCGCCAGCCGATGCATGGGAAAGGGGACCACCACCGCGGCGGGATCGGCGGCGAGGAGCAGCGAAACGCACCGTCTCACCTCGGACTCAAAGCGTGAGACCAGCGCCGAGGCCTCGGCTTCGGACCGCTCACGCGCATACTCCGCGTGCGGAAAGCGGCGGAGCGCGAAGCCCCAGCGCGGCGACGCGGGGCGCTGCCGCTGCAGCGTCTCGAGCCAGATCATGGCAGGGTCGGGCACCACGGTTGTCGTCG
>CAIQPA010000647.1 GCA_903873545.1 uncultured delta proteobacterium | reverse complement strand
GCACCTGCCAAGGCACCCGCCAAGCCCGCCGCGAAGGCACCAGCCAAGGCACCCGCCAAGGCTGCCGCCAAGCCCTCCGCGAAGGCACCTGCCAAGGCCGCCGCCAAGCCCTCCGCGAAGGCACCTGCCAAGGCTGCCGCCAAGCCCGCCGCCAAGGCTGCCTCCAAGCCCGCCGCCAAGGCTGCTTCCAAGCCCGCAGCAAAGGCTCCTGCTAAGCCCGCAGCAAAGGCTCCTGCTAAGCCCGCTCCGGCTGCCGCCAAGCCCGTTGCAAAGCCCGCTCCTGCGCCTGCCAAGCCCGCCGCGAAGCCCGCTCCGGCCCCGGCTCCGACGCCTGTCTCCCCGGTTGCCGCCAAGCCCGCTGCCGCTGTGAAGGCGCCCGCCAAGCCCGCCGCAAAGGCCACCAAGGCCACCATTGCCCCTGTCAAACCTGCCGAAGTAACGCCCGAAACGTTGGAGCCTGCTGTGATTCCGAAGAAGACTGGAGGCGTTGGCAGCATCCTCGCCGCGCCTGTGCCGAGTTTCATGAACTCGCTGAACCCGCCCAAGCCCGCTTCGCGTGCCTCCGAAGCCGCCGAGCCCGAGAGCTACGGCGAGGCCGAGGAACTCACCAAGGAGGAGCTCAAGGCGCTCCGTGCGATGCTCATCGAGGAGCGTGAGCGCACCTTGGTGAAGCTCCAGGAGCATGTGAACGAGGTCACCGGCGAGAGCGACAATCTCCCCGACGAGATGGACCTCGCCACGCGCCAGTCCGAGCAGGCCTACCTGCTCCGGCTCGCCGATAAGGAGCAGAAGAAACTGCAGGAAATCGACCGCGCCCTCGCGAAGTTCGAGCGCGGCGAATACGGCTACTGCGAAGGGACCGGCGAACCGATCGGCATGAAGCGTCTCGCGCTCCGGCCTTGGGCCCGTCACGGCATCGAGTTCAAGGAGCGCCTCGAGCGCGAGCGGGGCGGTCGCGCCAAGCCCGGCCAGTAAGCTCAGACTCCGAAACGAACGAGGCCTCCTCATCCGCTTACCGCGGGCGAGGAGGCCTCTGTCGTTCAGGGCTGCGAAGGCCCGCTGGGCCTAGGCCTCTTTGCGGAGCGGCGTGGCCAGGTCGAGCCTCGGGTGGAGCTGCTTGAAACTCTCGCGCGTGACACCGGCACCGTCGTGCATCGCATCCATCTTCTGCAGTGCGGCGAAGATGCCGTGCGCAGAGGCCAGCACATCGCCCGTGTGACCCGACTCGGAGATGGTGTGCATGTTTCGGATGGGGAAGCCGACGGAGGTTGCAGGAGCATCGATCGCGGCGAAGACGGCCGCCATGGCATCGGTGCCTGTGTCGGTGCCGACAACCGACCGCTGGAAGGGGACGCCCGACTCGCGTGAGGCTGACTCGATGACCGTGTTGAGCGCCTCGCTGACGATCGAGCCGACTGCCAGCGTGAAGCCCTTGCCCATCGCGAGCGGGTTAAAGCGCCGGTCGCCGACGCCGGGGGCGGCCTCGTAGTCGTGGTTCACATCGATGGCGATGACCGCATCGGGCCGCATCTCGCCGGCAAGCACGCGGCTGCCGAGGCGTCCAATCTCCTCGTAGCTCGCGATGCCACCCAGAAGCCGGATGTTCTTGAGCCCGCCCGCCTCTGCAACGAGGCGGCAAACCTCCATCGTCACGAAGCAGCCGAGGCCGTTGTCGAGGTAGGCGCCGTAGAAGGTGTTGGGCGCGAAGCCCCGCTTGATGTTGCGGCTCAGGAGGATGCTGTCGCCGGCGCGGATGCCGAGCTTCTCGACCTGGTCGCGCCGCTTCTCACCGTGCAGCTGCAGCTCCACATAGAGCATGTTGGGCTTGATGCCCTTCTCACCCTGGCGCAGCGGCAGGTCGGCGAAGTGAATCGCGCCGATGGCCTCGATGGTGCCACCCTCGATGACCCGGTAGCTGCCGGGGTTCTCGACGCTCTCCGAGAAGATCTTCACCTCGTGGCCCATCAGGGTTGCCGGCATGAAGGAGTCGCTGTCGATCCAGATCTTGCCGTCCTCGGAGATGCTCCGGACCTGCATGCGGATCTTGTCGGCGTGGCCGATGAGCATGACGGAGAAGCGCTCGGTCTCGCCGGGATGGGTGTCGAAGACGACGCCCGCGCTGCCCGCAAAGCGGAGCGCAGCCCAACCGGGCAGCTTGAACTCCTCAAAGTAGGGCTCGAGTACGCCGAAGGTCATCGCTGCTTCGAGGCCGATCGGGCTCGGCGCCGCGAGAATCCGACGCATGATGTCGAACTGCGCATCGGGCATCGGCTGGGTCCAGGGCTTCGTCGTCGTCTCGCTCATGTGCGGTTCTCCTCGTCTGGGATTTGCTTCAGGCTGCGACCATGCGGGCGGTCGGGCTGGGGTCTTCGGAAGTAGCAAAGGCGTGCGGCATGGCCTCGGTCGCATGAACGGCAGCCACACCGCCGGCAAGGTCGGCGACAATCATGCCGGTGTCCGGGCCCACGAGCCGATTGACCTCATCCAGCGTGGCCCGCGCGGCATCAGCTGCGCTCATGCCGGCTGCGATGCGGTCACAGACCGATTTGGTGGTGAGCGTACGGATGCAGTACTCGCCGCGCCCTGTCGCACTCGCTGCACCCGTCGCGGAGGCATAGGTGCCGGCGCCCGGGATGGGGACATCGCCGACCCGGCCTGCCAGGCGCAGAAGGACGCCGCCTGTGCTCGTCGCAGCAGCGAGGTGGCCATGACGGTCGAGCGCGACCGCGCCGATGGTGCCGCGGAAGAGGGCAGGGTACCTGTCCACAAGCGCGCTATGGCGTGGCATCCAGGCCTCTCCCTCGGCGCGGAGCAGGGCGATGCGCTCGGCGTAGAGCGCGCGCGATGCGGGCGTTGTAGGGTCGTAGTCCGCGAAGCCGAGCGCCCGCGCGAACCGGTTGGCGCCCTCGCCGGCGAGCAGCGCGTGGTCGGTCTCCTCGAGCACCTTGCGCGCCACGAGGATGGGGTTCCGCACCCGCTGCACATTGGCGATGCCTCCTGCGCGAAGCTCGTGACCGAGCATGAGGCAGGCATCCATCTCGCAGAGCCCATCGATGTTGGGCGAGGAGCCGGTACCGGAGTTGAAGGTCGGGTCGTCTTCGAGGATGCAGGCGGCCGCACAGACTGCATCGGCTGCGCTCGCGCCCGCTGCGAGTATCCGAGCCGCCTCAGCGACCGCGCGGGTGACGCCGGCGAGTGCCTCCGCGTGCGCCTCTGCTGCCCAGGTTCCCGCGCCGCCGTGTACGATGATGGACCAGTTTGCCTGCAACTGCCTCTCCTGCTGGAGCCCGCGCCCGAAGGGGCCGGCCGACCCTCGTAGAGCCGCCGGCCCGAAGCGGCAAGAAGGTTGCGAGGCAGTCGTGTGAAATCCGACCCCGCGCGACGAACTCTGCTAGCGAGGCGCCCATCTCTTTCGCCTCCCACGGAGCCCCTCATGGCCAAGCCAGCAAAGAACACACGGATCTCGCTCGACCCCGACGCAGTCCGCAAACTTCTCCTCGACGCCGGCGCCTCGGTGGAACTCGGCAAGGCGCTTGGCCTCGTCTCGGAGCGGGGTGGGGCGAACGCCGATGCGCACCGTAAGCTCAAGCAGGTGGCCCACTTTCTGCGGCAGCTCGATGCGCCGCTTGCAGACCTCTACGCCCGCCACGACCAGCCGGTGGTCGTCGATGCTGCTGCCGGCAAATCCTACCTCGGCCTCGCGCTCTTCGAGGTGCTGATGCAGCCGGTTGGGCGCGGCACCTTGTTGGCGCTCGAGTCGCGCCCCGAGCTTGTGAAGCGGGTGCGCGAGATCGCGGCCGAGCAGAACTGGACCCGCGTGCAGGCAGTGGAGGGGCGCATCGCCGAGGCGCCGCTGCCTGAGCGCATCCACCTCATGGTCGCGCTGCACGCCTGCGATACGGCCACGGACGAGGCGCTCATCGCTGCGGTGACCCGCAACGCCGACTACATCGCGGTGGTCCCCTGCTGCCAGGCGGAGCTCTACCGCCAGCTCGGCGACGCCTCCATGCCGGAGCCGTGGCGCCTGCTCTGGGACCACCCGCTCCACCGCCGCGAACTCGGCGCTGCCTTCACCAATGCTATCCGCGCCAGCGTGCTCCGCTGTCTCGGCTACGAGGTCACGGTGACCGAGCTCGCCGCCTCGGAGCATAGCCCCAAGAACGAGCTGATCCTCGGACGCCGCGTGGGCCGCTTTCACAAGCCCGAGCGGGCCCGTCTTGCGGCACTGCTCGCTTCGTTGCCCATTGTGCCGATGCTCGTCAGCGCGCTGCTGCCCGAGCTTCTTCCATCAGGCGGTCAGGGCTCG
>CAIQPA010000646.1 GCA_903873545.1 uncultured delta proteobacterium | reverse complement strand
GCTGACGGTGTCTGCCGTCGCGCTGGAATCATCCGCGCCTCAGGCGCGCAGGCGACGGGTCTTCATCGTACCCCAACCCGTCTCGCTCACGCTGGCGAGAAAGGACCAGAGCGCTGATTCGCGGGGCTTCGGATCTCCTCCGTGGCCCATCCGGCGCAGCTGCCGCGCATACCAGGCGACCTCGAGGAGGGCCATCTTGTCGATGGCGGCGATGCCGGTCTTGACGGGGCGAACTGCCTCCCGGGGCTCCTGGCCTGCGAGCAGCCGGAGCGGCGCATCGGGCTCAATCGCCAGCAGCCGCGCGATGCCGATGAAGTCAACCGACCCGCCCTCCACAGCGGCGCTCATGCCAGCCACGGAGCGGAACCCGCCCGTCACCATCAGCGGCGTCTTGCTCGCCCCGCGCGCCTTTTCCGCGAACTCCAGGAAGTAGGCCTCGCGCCGAATCGTCGACTCCTTCATCGGCTCGCGCGTCACGCCCGCCATGACGGGGGCCTCGTAGGTGCCACCCGAAATCTCAATCATGTCGATGCCGGCCTCCGACAGCGCCCGTACGACATCGAGCGACTCCTCTTCCGAGAAGCCACCCTTCTGGAAGTCGGCCGAATTCATCTTGATGCCGACCGAAAAATTGGGGCCTGTGGCGGCGCGGATGGACTTGTAGACCTCCAGCACAAACCGCCTGCGCCGCTCGGCATCGCCGCCCCAGCCATCGCTCCGCTGGTTGTGTCGGCCCGACAGGAACTGGCTCACAAGGTAGCCGTGGGCGCCGTGAATCTGCACACCGGTGAAGCCGGCAGCCTTTGCCAGCGCCGCGCTCCGACCGAAGCGTGCAATGATATCGACAATCTCGGCCTCGGTTAGCTCGCGCGGGGTATCGAAGAAGGGGGCCAGCGTGCCGCCGAAGCCCAGCGCCGACGGCGAAACCGTCTCGGCATTGAGCCCTTTCGGCGACTGCTTGCCCGGGTGGTTGAGCTGCATCCATAGCTCGGTCCCCTGCGCGGTGCCGGCCTGCGCCCAGGCGCGGAGCAGCGCCATGTCTGCCTCGTCTTCCAGAACCACATTGTTCGGCTCGCCGAGCGCGCGCCGGTCGACCATCACGTTGCCGGTGATGTTGAGTCCGATGCCGCCCGCAGCCCATCGACCGTAGAGGGTCACAAGTGCATCGGTCACATGGTTGTCGGTTGTGCCCAGGGCCTCGCTCATGGCCGATTTGGCGAGCCGGTTCTTGACGACGCGGCCGTTGGGGAGGGTGAAGGGCTGGGCAAATGCTGGCGTTGTCATGGGGTTCCTGAACGGCGCGCGGTGCGCGCGCTTTCTACTTGGCTTGGAGCGAGAAGGTGCTGTCGGTCTTCATGGTCATGCCACCGGCCTCGGTGTTCATCTTCACCGTGCCCGATACCTGCACGATTGCGCCGCGCGCGGTGTCGAACTGGCCGGCCACATCGGCATCGAGGTTGGTCTTCATCTCCGGCATGCCGGCCATGGGCGGAGCCTCATCGTCTTCCCCTGCCTCGCCAACGACATCCATCTCCATCTCCATGCCGAAACTGTCTTCGCCATGCTCGCTGCTGACCGTGAAGGCCTGCTTGCCGGTGGGCGCTGCCATCGGCTTCGTGTTGACCGAGGTGCTCGAGCGAATCCGCATCTTCGCGATGCCTGCGTCGAACGACTCGGCGGTGCAGGAGAGCGTGCCGAAGGGGTGCTTCACCTCGGTCACCGAGCCCGGGCGGAAGTCGCCATCGGGGAGCACGAGCATGTCGAGAAGTCCGACCGGCAGCGCCTCGACCGACGGCGTCTCGTCGGTGACCTGGGCCTCGCCCTTCGCAGGCGCGGTCTGCATCGTTGCCGAGGCCGTCACCTGGCCCGTCTTGGGGTCGACACCGGCAAAAACCTTCACGGAGACCCGCTCGTCGCCATCGCCAGCCTCTACCGTCGCAGAAGCGCCAGAACCGCCGGCCTGCAGGCCGATAACAACCTTGTTGTCGACCATGTAGACCTTGAGCTCCTCCTCGAGCAGCAGGTGCCCTTTGCGGTCCATGCGACCCTTCAGCGTCCGCGCCTCGGCGGGAAAGCTCGTAAGCGTGCCGAGCGAGCGACCATCCTGCTCTACCTGCAGGCTGGTGACCTCGAAGGTGACCTCTGCGCTGCCGTCCGGGAAGACCCGACCCACCTTCTGCGTGAAGTCGGAGGTGACCTTGAGCCGGCTGGTGATGCCTCCTCCTCCTCCGCCGCCGCCCATGGCGCCCATGCCTCCGAACATGCCGCCCATGCCGCCCATGCCGGGCATCGCGCCGAGGTTCGGGAGCTCCATCGTGAGCGCCGTTTCATCCTGGTAGTGGTAGGCGACAGTCGTCCCCGTCTTCCAGTTGTAGACGAGTTCCGCAGCAGAGGCCGGGGCTGCGGCAACAAGCAGGGGAAGGGCGAGCAGCGAGAACAGACGCTTCATGGGATGCTCCGGGTGCAGGGTAGGGCGGGCGCATCTTACGCCAGCTTTGGCGTGGTGGCGAGGAGAAGCGGGCGCGGGCTAGGGCAGGGCACAGACCGAGAGGGCCGGCAGTGTCGGGTCGACGGCGCTGCATCGCCAACCGGCAGGACAGTCGCTTCCGGCGGTTCTACAGAAGAGGCTGCAGTAGCCCAGTCCGCCCGTGTCGGGTGTGAGGCAGGTCTGGCTCAGGCAGTCATTCTGGGTGAGGCAGCTGTTGCCGACCGGAGCGCATGTGTAGCGGAGGTCGCCGCCCCCGAAATCGAGGAGCCCGCAGGCGGTGCCGTCGGGGCAGTCCGCGCTGTTTCGGCATTCCCAGGCGCAACTGCTCGCCGCTGCGGTCCGCAGGCAGATACCGCCGAGGCAATCGGTCGAAGCGTCGCAGCGCGAGGCGAAGTCGTTGGGCAGACAGACGCGCCGCAACGCCCCCGCATCGTCGACGGGGAGGCAGGCAAAGTCGCCGCGCCGTCCAACCGGGTTACAGTCTGAAAAGGTGGAGCAGTTGTCGGAGCAGAACCCCGTTGTGGCGCCTACACCGTTGGGGACGCAGAGCCCCGAACAGCAGTCGGTTCCGCGGGCGCAGGCAGCGTCGAAGACGCCGCAGGTGGCGACATCGTCGGTGTCTGCGCCGGTGTCCGCGGTGCTCGTGTCTGCGCCGGTGTCCGCAGGCTCCGTATCGGGTCTCGCTGAGTCCTCCACGGCGGTGTCGGGTGCGCCGGAGTCATCTTGGCTGCTGTCTGCATCAGCCTCGGTGTCGGCTGCCGTGTCCTCCACAGCGGTGTCGGGTGCGTCTGAGTCAGCCGGGGCGGTGTCGGCGGTGTCCGGCACATCGGACGAGGTGTCTGAGATCGCGTTGCGCAGGCAGCGGTTGTTGAGGCAGGAGGCTCCGGATGCACAGTCGGCCTGCGTGACGCACTCCAACGCGTCATCATCGCCGTTACCGGCAGTCGCGCAGGCGGAGAGGAGGAGGGGCAGTACCACCAGAAGCAGGTACGGGCTCAGCCGCGAGAGGATGGGGCGGACGTTTCGTGTCATCTCGAACTCCAAACGGGGTGTCAGCGTTCGGGAGAGCCTACATCACCTAGGCGCAAACTTCATCAGGCCGCCGACCACCTGCGTCTGGAGGATGATAGCGCGGCGGAGCCGGAGCTTGTTCACCGAGCGCGCCACCGGGCCCGACGGCCACCCGCTTCCGCGCGCCCCTCGCCGCTACTCTTCCCAGCCAACCTTGAGCAAGACAGCGGCGCTCTCGTGCGGCCAGACCCGCCGGAAGAGAATGGGACGCCACTGGGTCGTCACCTCGACGCCCGCGACCGTGACCTCGCCCAGCTCGTTCGCACGCCCCTCGCCCGACTGTTGACCGGAACGCCAAACGAAGGGCTCGTTGGCCGCAAACCGGAAGGCCTGCGTGCGGCGCAGCGTCACATCGACACGGACCGGCAGCGCGGCGCAGAGCCGCTTGCCGATGCAGGGGTAGCCGGCGCGGGGAGAGGGCTCGCCCTGCTCGTCTGTCAGGCGCAGCGGCAGGGAAAAAATGGGTACGGTGTCGACAATCTCCGAGCTCTTCCAGCGGAGCCCCCGGTTCAACGCTCCCGCGATCGCGCCGCCCCAGTGGGTGTCGCCTGCCACCTTTACGTTGCCCGCAAAGCCGGCCTCCGGGTCCCAGACAGCGCCGTCGCGGCTGACCATGGAGCCCGGGTCGGGGTTGTGCGTCGCGTTCGTGAAGGCCACATGGGCGAGGTTGAGAGCGACGCGCGACGTGCGGTCGGTGGTCAGGTCCCAGCTCGGCCCCCACCAGTGCGACGGGAGCAGCGGGTCGCTCACGCCGTGGCCGCCCTCGTCCCAGACGGCCGTGTGGCCGATCCGAAGTGCCGCCAGCGCGCCATAGAAGGAGAGCCCTGTCGCAGGTGACGGCTGCACGGCGGCTCCGAAGTTGATGGTCGTGTCGTCCTTGCCGTGGCGCGTGGTCACGAAGGGCTCACGGCTCTCGGGGCGGAGCAGAAACTGTCGCGTCACATCGAGGTCGTCCCAGATGGAGAACTCGTCTGCATCGAGCGCGAGCGGGCCGGGCGGGCCGTAGAACGTCGACAGCGTCCGGAGGCGCGCCGGCCGGTGGTTGCGCGGGATGTACTGCCCCAGCGCCGCGTCTGCCCATGCAACGTGGCGGGCGTAGTGGGTGGAGACCTGCAACGCGCCCGCGCCCCCCATCGACGAGCCCTGCACCGAGAGCCGGTTCGGGTCGGCCTCGGCGAAGTTGGCGAGCGTCCAGGCCACGACGACGAGCGCCTGACGGAGGGTGTAGTCTGGGACCCGCGCCATGGAGGTGTTGCTGCCGTCGGGTTCGCCGTAGCCCCACCAGTAGGTGTTGTCGGGGTCGTGCGGGGCGATGCCGATGCTGCCCGCGGAGGCGCTGTTGGGCCGGCCGCCAAGCCCGTGCAGCCAGAGCCGAACCGGCAGGCTGGCCGGCTTCGAGGCAGCGCGTGGAACGCTCACGAGCGAGCGCATTTCACGCCCCACCTTGGACGGAGCGTCGAGAAAGCTGTCGGTCGTAAGCAGGCACTCAAACTTGCGGAGCTGCTCCGTCCCCTCGGTCTCCACGCAGATGGGCTGCGCCGGTGCGATGGCGTCATCGATGCGGAGCTCCACCGCGGCGCGGCGCACCAATCTGCCATCGCGCCACCCCTCGAGTTCCACCTCGCGCCTCATGCCGGCATCTCCGCCCTCGAGCCAGTCGGGACGGTAGGTGGCAAAGCCGCGGTTCGTGTCCCAGGAGATGCCACGCGGCCCGCCACGCGGGAACCAGCGAAGGCCCGGCTCGCTCTTGCAGCCCTCCTGCAGGTTGAGCGTGGAGCTCTCCTCCTCGGTCAGCAGCCATGGCAGCCGGCAGTCGGTTGGCAGCGGTGCGGGTTGGCGGTCGAGCCTCCTACCGGGCACAAGGCCTGACTGCCGCGCCTCGCTGAGTGTTTCTGACTCGGGGAGCTGCCCGGTTGCGATGCAGCCGGCGAAGAGCGGGGCGCAGAGGAGGGCCGCTGCCCACCGCCAGCGCGCCTGCCGCCCATGCTGCCTAGGGGCCACCCGAGGCCTCCGGTGGGGGCGCTGGTGCTGCGTCGGGTTCGGGCGCGACCGGTTCGGGTGAGATGGGCGCGACCGACGCGGGGATCTCATCGGGGAGCGTAAATCCAGTACGCAGGTAGCCTACAATCCTTCCCGCGACATAGTCCGAGCCCACCGTCGACAAATGAAACCCGTCGGAGGCACGCAGACCGCGTTCGCGGCCACCCAGTGTGATTGTCTTCAGGTATCCTCCTTGCTCGTCGGCGGTCATGGCCCAACTCGATAGGTAGAGTTGTCCCGATGCTTCTACGGCCGTCTTGCTCGCCCGGTTGGCGCGAGCCATCCTCCGACGCGTAACCTCATCTCTGGGGATGGGCATTCCCACGTAAACAAGTTTCGAACCCGCAGCCGAAACCACGCCAGCGAACTCTCGCATCCGTGTCGTGTAAT
>CAIQPA010000645.1 GCA_903873545.1 uncultured delta proteobacterium | reverse complement strand
TGTGGCGGCCTTGGCGTAGTCGGCGTAGTCTTCTGCGCTGCCCGTCTTGCGGAACTTCTGGAGGGCGCGGAGTGCGTCGGGCGACCAGGCGTGGGTCTCAGCCTGCTTGCGGTAGCGGTACTGGCCGTGGTCCTCGAGGGAGGCGGCGATGGGGGCGGCGAAGGCGGCCTCGTGGCGGGTGAGGAGGTCTGCAGTGAGCTCGGCGTAGCCGATACCGCCGATGCGGGACGGTGTGCCGGGGAAGCAGTCGTTGATGACCTCGTCGGCGACCCCGACGGCCTCGAAGATCTGGGCGCCGCGGTAGGAGCCCATGACCGAGATGCCCATCTTGGCGATGATCTTGAGCAGCCCTTTGTAGATGGTCTGGCGGAAGTTCTCGAGCACCTGGCTGGCGGTGCGCTCTCCGAACTCGCCGGCCTTGTGGAGGTCGAGGAGCGACTCGAAGGCGAGGTAGGGGTTGATGGCGCTGGCGCCGAAGCCGACGAGTGTTGCGAAGTGGTGCACGTCGCGCGGCTCGGCGGTCTCGGCCAGGATGGAGCAGCGGAGCCGCTTGCCCGCGCGGAGGAGGTGGCTGTTGACCGCGCCGACCGCGAGCAGGATGGGGAGCGCAGCCTGGGTTGCGCTGGCGCCGCGGTCGGAGAGGACGATGAGCTCGCCCCCCTGGTCGGTGAAGCGCTCAACCTCGTCGGCAAGATCGCGGAGCCGCTGGCGGAGACCGGCCTGGCCCTGCCTGACCTCGAAGAGGGTGGAGAAGGTGCGCATGCGGGTGGGGCCGCAGAGGGTGCGGAGCGCGCGGAGGCCGGCGTCGGAGATGACGGGGCCGGCGGCGCGGTACTGGCGCGCGTGGGCCGGCGAGGCCTCGAGCCAGGAGTGGCGGCGGCCCATGGTAACCGCGAGCGACATCACCGAGGCTTCGCGGATGGAGTCGATGGGCGGGTTGGTGACCTGGGCGAACCGCTGCTTGAAGTAGGCCGAGAGCGGGCGCGGCTGGCGGGAGAGGACGGCGATGGGGGTGTCGTCGCCCATGGAGCCGACCGGTTCGTTGCCCTCGCCCATGGGGGAGAGGATGAACTTGAGCTCTTCGGAGCTGTAGCCGGCGGCCTGCTGGCGCGCGCGGAGCGCCTCCGGCGTGGCGGCGAGGAGGTTGAGGTCGGGCGCGGGGGGGAGCTCATCGAGGGAGATGAGGTTGTCTGCGACCCACTCGCGGTAGGGCTCTGCGGCGGCCAACTCTTGCTTGAGCTCGGCGTTGTGGAGGAGCCGTCCCGTGTTGAAGTCGACGGCGATCATCTGGCCCGGTCCAAGGCGGCCCCGTTCGACGATCTGGTCGTCGTCGATGGCGAGCACGCCGACCTCGGAGGCGAGGAGGAGGCGGCCGTCGCGGGTGACGAGGTAGCGGGCAGGGCGGAGGCCGTTGCGGTCGAGCGTTGCGGCGGCGACCTCACCGTCGGAGAAGACGACCGCGGAGGGGCCATCCCAGGGCTCGTTCATGCAGAGGTGGAAGTCGCCGAAGGCCTTGAGGTCGGGGTCGAGGTCGGGGTTGGCGGCGTAGGCCTCGGGGACCAGCATGGCCATGGCGAGCAGCGGCGAGCGGCCGGAGAGGGTGAGGAGCTCGAAGGCGTTGTCGAGGTGAGCGGAGTCGCTGCCGCCCTCGAGGAGCATCTCGCGGATGAAGGGGGTGTCGAGGCCCCAGGGCGCATCGCCGAACTCTGCGGCGCGGGCGCGAGACCAGATGCGGTTGCCGGAGATCGTGTTGATCTCGCCGTTGTGGGCGAGCATGCGGAAGGGGTGGGCCAGCGACCAGGTGGGGAAGGTGTTGGTGCTGTAGCGCTGGTGGAAGATGGCGAAGCAGGAGACGAACTCCGGGTCGCGGAGGTCGGCGTAGAAGTCGCCGAGCGCGTGCGAGGAGAGGAGCCCCTTGTAGACGATGGTGCGGCAGGAGAGGCTGACGACGTAGAGGTCGCTCAGCTTTGCGGCTGCAGCGCGTGACTCAATCTCCTTGCGGGCGGCGTAGAGCTTGCGGTCGAGTTCGCGGGGGGTGAGGTCGCCGTCGCAGGCGATGAGGAGCTGCTCGGTGACCGGCATGCTGGAGGCGCCCGTGACGCCGAGAATGGTGGCGTTGACGGGGACTTCGCGCCAGAGGAGGCGTGTGAAGCCGCGCTGTTCGAGCACCTGCCGGATGAGCCGGCGAGAGGCGCCGAGCGCGGAGCCGGCGTCGCGGGAGAGGAAGAAGGTGGCGACGGCGATATGGGAGCCCTCGAAGGGGGTGCCGGAGAGCTCGGTCCAGAGCCGCTTGAAGTAGGCCTGCGGGAGGGCAGTGAGGATGCCAGCGCCGTCGCCGGTCTGGGCGTCGGCGTCTACGGCGCCGCGGTGGGCGAGCCGTGCGACGGCGGAGAGGGCATCGCGGACGATGTCGTGCGAGGCTTCACCGGAGATGCGGGCGAGGAGTCCTACGCCGCAGGCATCGTGCTCAAAGGTGGCATCGTAGAGCGGAAAGGATGGATGTGCGGGGTCTTGACGCATGGGAGTTCCCGGAGCTTTGGCGCAGGAGATTGTCGCGTCATTGTATGGAAACCGAGCGCTAGCGCAATGCGTCAAATCGATCGAGCCTTGGGCCGTTCAGAGAAGTCCGGCGAGCCGCTTTGCCTCGAGCTGGATGACGGCAGAATCGACGGCCTTCATGAGGCTGGTGATGCGCTGAATCTCAGCATCGACCTGCGCCACACCCTCGCGCGCGCTCTCGGATTCTCCCGCCGCCGAGAGGTGAGAGGCGATGCGGGCGTAGCGGCCCCACTTGCCCATGCCGGGGATGTAGGGGATGCCCCCGCCCCGGCTCTGCTGGGCCTGCTGGCGGAAGGTCACCTTCTCCTGTTCGAGCTCCGCGAGCCGCTCCGCGATCTGTTTGCGACCGGACTTGAGGGCGGCGATGGCGCGGACCACTTCGGCGGGGTTGTTGGTGGTAACGACGACGCGGTCGCTCTCGAACTGTACGAGGGGCACGGGCTTGGACATGGGGCTGCTCCGCTGAGTGTGGCGCGTGTCTACCGTTCGCGCAGCGTTCGGGGCAAGCGGCGGCTTGCCAATGGGGGCTGCGCCCGATACGAGCCGCGGCGCATCGGTTCCGTCGGTAGTGGCGTGAACCCGGCCGGAGGCGAGCACATGGGACTGAGCGTTGGCATCGTGGGACTACCGAATGTGGGCAAGTCCACCATCTTCAATGCGCTGACGGCTGCAGGGGCTGCGTCGGCCAACTATCCGTTCTGCACGATCGACCCGAATGTGGGTGTGGTCCCTGTGCCTGACGCCCGTCTGGAGCGGATCCAGAAGTTCATCAAGACCGACAAGGTGATCCCGACCTCGGTCGAGATCGTCGACATCGCCGGCCTGGTCGAGGGTGCCTCCAAGGGTGAAGGGCTCGGGAACAAGTTCCTCGCCAACATCCGCGAGACCGACGCGATCATGATGGTGGTCCGCTGCTTCGACGACCCGAACATCGTCCATGTGGCGGGCAAGGTTGACCCGATCCGCGACATCGAGGTCATCGAGCTCGAGCTCATCTATGCCGACCTCGACAGCTGCGAGAAGCGGCTCAAGAAGGCCTTAGCGAACTCCAAGTCGGGCAAGCAGGATGCCAAGGACGAGGCGGCGCTCTCGCAGCGGCTCTATGATCACATGGAGAAGGGCCGCCCCGCGCGATCGATGCCGATGAACGAAGAGGAGCTGCTGCTCATCAAGAGCTTCCAGCTGCTGACGGCCAAGCCGGTGCTCTACTGCTGCAATGTGGCGGAAGATAACCTGCCGAACGGCAACGACTGGTCGGAGCTGGTGAAGGGGCGCGCCGCGCAAGAAAAGGCGGAGTGTGTCATCGTCTGCGGAAAGATCGACGAGGAGCTGGTGGGCCTTGCGCCTGCAGAGCGCCAGGAGTTGCTCTCGGCCTACGGCATGGATGAGCCGGCGCTGAACCTGCTGATTCGTGGCTGCTACAAGCTGCTCGGCCTGCAGAGCTACTTCACGGCAGGCGAGAAGGAGATCCGAGCCTGGACGATCCGCATTGGCGACACGGCGCCCCAGGCGGCCGGCGTGATTCACACCGATTTTGAGCGCGGCTTCATCCGGGCCAACGTCTTCACGCTCGAGGATCTCGAGGCGCACGCGACGGAGGCGGCCATCCGCCAGGCCGGTCGGCTTCGTGCAGAGGGCAAGGAGTATGTGGTGAAGGATGGCGATATCCTCCACTTCCTCTTCAACGTCTGATCGAGCCGCGTAGCCAGCCGCCGACCAAAAAGGCGGGCACCGCTCGGGGAGAGCCGCGAGCGGTGTGTCCAAGGAAGGACAGAGGCAGGTGCGTGGAGGAGTCGAGGGGGATGGTTGGAAGCAAGGAGACCGAGTGAGCGTCTGGCGACGCCCTCCTCCGCGGCTTGTGGCCGCCTCAGTTTCCGATTCGAAGTTGCTGTACTGTAACGATCGCGCGGCGATCCGAAAGGCGCGGCGGGTGCCATTGTGTTGACCGCCACCGACAGTGCCGCGGCGGAGTCGCCGCCCCGCCGACCGCACAATCGCCATGGCTTGGGGCGATCGACCACCGCGTTGCAATGCGTCAGACAATCGCCGCTCTCTGCACTGTCGGCAGCAGGAAAGAATGACTAGACATCGGCGTCCGCGGAGCGTCGTTTTGCACAAGAAACGGTCGCCGCTGCGAAAGAGAGGAACAGCCCTGCGACGAATGCAGGCGTGAACGGGACCGGTCGCAATCATGCAGAACAAGCAGTTGGCATTTGGTTTGGTGTGTCTGGCACTGGTAGCTTGCGACGATGCA
>CAIQPA010000644.1 GCA_903873545.1 uncultured delta proteobacterium | reverse complement strand
GTCTTGCGGTGCTGACGGGCGGTCCTGGGACGGGCAAGACGACGATCGTGCGGACCTTCGCAGAGCAGGTGTTGCGCGCCGGGGGCCAGGTTGCGCTGGCGGCGCCGACCGGACGGGCGGCGCGCCGGATGCAGGAGGCGACGGGCATCGTTGCGAAGACGGTGCATCGCCTGCTGGAGTTCGACCCGCGCACGGGGAGGTTTCTGCGTGGCCGCGGGCTGGCGATCGAGGCGTCCGTCGTTGTGGTGGACGAGGCGAGTATGCTCGACACCGCGCTCGCGGTTGCGCTTCTGGAGGCAATCGGACCGGAGAGCCAGCTGGTGCTTGTGGGCGATGAGGAGCAGTTGCCGTCGGTCGGGCCCGGCGACGTGCTTGGGGCGCTGATCCGGTCCGGGGCTGCACCCGTGTCTCGGCTCACACAGGTGTTCCGTCAGAGCGAGGGGTCGCGGATTCTAGAGGTGGCGCACGCGGTTCGAGCAGGGCGCTGGGAGACTGTGGAGAACGGGCCGTCGAGCGATGTGTTCTTCATTGAGGCGTCTGACGCCGAGGCGGTGGTCGACGTGGTTGGCCGTGTGGTGACGGAGCGGATTCCGAAGCGGTTTGCGCTGCGTCCCTCGCGCGACATCCAGGTGCTGGTTCCGATGCATGGAGGGGCTGCAGGTTCGGAGGCGCTCAATCGGGCACTGCAGGCGCGGCTCACGGGCGGCAGCGGCGTGGAGGGTGGCCCGATTCGGCCGAACGTGGGCGATCGGGTGATTCAGACGCGTAACGACTACGACCTTGAGGTGTTCAACGGTGACATCGGCGTTGTCACGGAGGTGCAGGAGGGAGCGCAGCGCATCCGTGTGGATTTTGAGGGTCGCGAGGTGGGCTACGGCGGGGAGACGCTGCGCGATCTGGAGTTGGCCTATGCGATCTCCGTCCACAAGTCTCAGGGGTCGGAGTTTGAGGCGGTGGTGCTGGTGCTGACCAACCATCACTTCCGGATGTTGAGTCGCTCGATTCTCTACACGGCGGTGACGCGCGCTCGGAGGCTGCTGGTGTTGGTGGGCCAGTCGCGCGCCTTCAAGATGGCGGCAGAGGATGTGCAGGGGCGGGCGCGCATGACGCTTCTGTCGTCGCGGGTTCAGCGGCTGCGCGGCTAGAGTTTGGCTACGGGTGCCGCTGCGATGGGATAGCGGCGGCCGGTACCGAAGGCCTTTTCGGTGACGCGGAGCACGGGAGGTGTCTGCCGACGCTTGTGTTCGCTGAGGTCGATCAGCCGCGTGACGCGTGCGACGGTGTCGGGATCAAAGCCATTTCGGATGAGGTCTTCGGGCGCCTGTTCGAGCTCGACGTAGGCCTCGACGAGGAGGTCGAGGATCTCGTAGGGCGGGAGCGAGTCCTGGTCGGTCTGGTTCTCGCGTAGCTCGGCGCTGGGTGGCTTTTCGATGGAGTTGACGGGGATGAGGATGCCGTCGCGGTTGAGGTGTCGCGCGAGCTGCCAGACGCGTCCCTTGGTGAGGTCTGCGATGGGCGCGAGCGCGCCACACATGTCGCCGTAGAGGGTGCAGTAGCCGACAGCGAGCTCAGACTTGTTGCCTGTGGTCAGCAGGAGGGCGTTCTGGTGGTTTGCGTGGGCCATCAGGAGGATGCCGCGGATGCGGGCCTGGAGGTTCTCTTCGGTGAGGCCGTGGGTCTGGTTCTCGAAGGAGGGCCTCAGGGTGTCGCGGAGCGCGACGAAGGCGGGCTCAATGGGGATGGTGTGGGTCTTGATGCCGAGGTTCTGCGCGAGCGCGGTGGCATCGTCGAGGGAGCCTTGCGAGGAGAACTGGCTGGGCATGAGGAGCCCGATGACACTGTCCGGTCCGAGCGCGCGGACGGCGAGCGCTGCGGTGAGGGCGGAGTCGATGCCGCCGGAGAGGCCGAGGAGAGCGCGCGAGAAGCCCGACTTATGAAAGTAGTCGCGGATGCCTGTGACGAGTGCCTGGAGGGTGAGGTCGACGGGGTCGGCGTCGGCCAGGTCTGGGGTCTCGTCGAGGCGGTCGAGGTCGAAGGTGTTGGAGGCCTCGAGGAAGGCAGGCGCGAGCTGTTTTGCGCGGCCGTCTGGGAGCATGAGGAGGCTGTTTCCGTCGAAGATGAGTTCGTCGTTCGCGCCTACCTGGTTGAGGTAGAGGATGGGGGTCTGGAGCTTGGCGGCGGCGGCAGCCAGGGTGGAGCGTCGGCGCTCAAGCTTGCCGTGGGCGAAGGGGCTTGCGGAGAGGTTGATGAGGAGGTCGGCGGGCTGGGCGTCGTCGAGTGGGTCGTAGCCGTAGCGGGCTCGGAGTTTGGGGTCGTCGCAGGCCCAGAGGTCTTCGCAGATGGAGAGCAGGAGTGTTCTGCCGCGAAAGCTGACGGCTGTGAGAGCGTCTCCGGGCAGGAAGTGTCTGGCCTCATCGAAGACGTCATAGGAGGGCAGCAGGAGCTTGTTGTGTCTGGCGAGCAGTCGTCCGTCTTCGATGAGGAGTGCTGCGTTCTGGTACTGGTGGGGTCTGCTCTGGTGGGGGAGCGGGAGCCCGACGAGGAGAGCCGGCCCACCGCGTGTGGCGCGGGTGAGTGTGAGGAGCGCCTCGGCGACCGCCTCGTGAAGCCTGGGGCGGTCGAGGAGATCGCGTGGCGGGTAGCCTGTGAGCGCGAGTTCGGGGGTGACGACGAGGTCGGCGCCGGAGGTGCGAGCGAGGTCGAGGGCCGCGAGGATGCGGTCGGTGTTGTGGGTAAGGTCTCCGACCCGCGGATTGAGTTGCGCTGCGAGGATCTTCAAGGGTGAATCGCTTGCTCGGCGGGGGGTGAGTTGCTACCTTCGGAGGCTGAAAAGAGTCCTAGCCGCCGGCGTGGCGTGTTCAAGGTCGGTTGCGGTTGAACGGGAGAGAGTCCGATGCAGACAAGAGCGCTTGGAGTTTTTGTGAGCTTGGTCGCAACCGTTGCCGTAGCAGGAGCGGCGGAGGCGGGCACCTCTGGTTCGCTGAAGATGACGGGGCTTGGCGACAAGCCCGCAGCGTTTCGGGCGAGCGTATCGCTGCTTGGCCTGACGGAGCAGACGGCGGACATCAACCTGGACAATGCGCCGGACCAGCAGGTCTTCACGGATGCTTCGGGGCAGACGCGTGCAGCGATTCGGGACTTGGACTTTGATGGCAGAGCCGATGTGGTGGAGTTCTTCGGGCCGACGGGCGAGGTGCTGGAGCGTCAGTTTCAGATGGACTTCGACCCGTATGTGGATGTGGTGAGAGTGTACGAGGGGAACCGGCTGGTGCAGAAGCTGGTGGCAACGAGCTTCGACGGGTCGCTCTCTCTGGAGAAGTACTACGACATCGCGGGGAACCTTTCGCGCACGGCTCGGGACACGAACTTTGATGGTCGGGCTGACCTCTGGGAGTACTATACCGAGGGGAAGGTTGTGAACATCACGCGTGACCTCGACGGAGACGGCGAAGCCGAGACCATCGAAGAGGTTGAGACGAAGTGATAACGGCGGGTTGGATGATGCTGGGGCGACTGCCGTGAGAGCTCCGGTTCAGCGGTCTCAGATGATTGGTTTGCTGGAAGCCGATGCAGGTTCCGGAGCGGTGCTTTCGGTGGCGGATGCGCTGCTGGGCGCCGGTTCTGCGGAGCGTCTTCAGTTGTTGGCGTGCGGCAGTTCGGTGGCGGACGTTTCGTTGCCCTGCGAACCATGCATGGGCGATGAGATGGCGGTGTTGCCCTATCATCGCGCGCAAGAGTCGGTGGCAGCAGTGACGCGGTTTCATGGCGAGCGGCTGAACGGCCGGCGTGCAGCTGTGGGGCTGGGCGGTCCGCTCTGCGAAGGCATTGTCGCCCAGGTTTTGCTGCTTGGCGTTGACGTAGTTGTGGTCGCGCGTGGTCGCCTGCTCGCAGGTGAGGTGCTGTCGGAGGTTGTCGGTCGCTGCCAACTTCCGACCTGCGTGGCGGCCGAGGGGTTTGGCGGCAGCATTCGCAAGATTGGCGTTGCTGTGGATTTTGCTGAGGGGAGCGCGGCGCTGTTGGAGCGCGCGCTGGTGCTTGGGGCAGCTCTGGGCGTTGAGGTTGTTCCTGTGCATGCGGCTCGGGCCGAAGCGGAGGGCGATCGTCGCGGGGCCGCTGGCAGTGAGGCGAAGCGGTTTGAGCAGCTTCTCGGCCAGCTCGAACTGCCGTTCGGGGCTGCCTATGCGACGCGCAATCTGTTGCAGCCGCTCGAGGTTGTTCGCGGAGAGGTCGCGGAGGCAATCCGTGCCTGGGCCTCGACGGCCCCGGTGGATTTGTTGGTGGTGGGTAGCGGCGCTGCGGGTCGGGTCTTGCTGTCGCCCGGTCAGGTGTGTTCGGCGCTGATTGGGTCGTTTCCCATCGCGCTCTGGGTGGAGCAGCTCGGGAACCGGGAGTAGGCTGTCAGCTCTGCCTAGCGGGCAGAGCGAAGTTCTACGGAGATGCGGGGGGTTGCGGAGCGGAGCTCGGTGATGATGACCCGCGCGAAGTTGGCGTCGGCGTCGCTGGCGGGGTCTGTGAGCTGGAAGAGCAGGGTGTTGTTGACGGTGCTGGCGTCGGCACGGTCGGAGACGGAGAAGAGATGTCCAAAGCCGTGGTCGCGCAGGAGCTCGAGGAGTCGTAGGCTGCGTTCGGGGCTCACGATTCCTTCGGGGGAGATGGCGTCGGGAAGTGCGGGGGCATGGAAGAGGAGGGCGAGGCCGGCGGGGGCGGGCGTGAGGTTTCGGACAAAGTCGAGCTGGTCGAGGCTGAGCTCGCCGTCGGAGGTGTCGAGAGAGAGGAGTTGGACGTTTCCGAGCATGGATGAGAAGTCGGAGGGTCCGAAGCGCTCGAAGTAGGCGGCTCTTCCGGCGTCTCGCTCTGCGTCGCCGAGGGAGAGGGAGTAGGGGATGGTGATGCGGGGTTCCACGAGGCTGAGGAGCCGAGCGGCTGGCTCCGTTGCGTTGGCGTTTAGCATTCCGCCGAGGAAATGGAGGTGGTCTGCAGGCCAGGCATTGGCGTCTGCGATGAGCGCGTCGAGTGCGTTATCGCTGTTTGCATTGGGGCCTGCGATGAGGAGTCGGAAGGCGTCCTGGCGGTCTTCGGGCAGTGCGAAGCGGAGGGAGAGTGAGCTGCAGGGGGGGAGCAGTAGGAGCCACTCCCGCTCGGTGGCGGAGCGCCGTAGCTCTGGCGGCGGCGTGAGGTAGGTGGCGGTAGCGCCTGCGTCGGGACAGGAGGTGGCGCGCGGCGCGCTCTCTCGGAGGGGGAGGAGGACCACGGAGGTGGTGAGATCGGCGCGGGCGTTTGTGAGGCGTAGGCGGATCTGTCTGGGGGCGGCATCGCCGTTGTCGAGGAAGAGAATCGGTAGCGGCGCTGAGGCACGGAAGACGGCGACGAAGGGGTCTTGGGTGGTTCCGTCGGCGGCGGCGGCGCAGAGCTCATCGGTGGAGGGCGCAGTGGAGAGAGCGGAGGCCAGCGGGTGGCTCGCGCAAAGGATTTTGCCGGGGGAAATCTCGGCGCGAATTCGGGCGTTGGTTGTGAAAGATGCTAGGGATGACTGCGTGGACAGCGACGATTGTTCGCCGGAGAACTCGGAGCAGCCTGAACTGCAGCAGAGGAGAAGCGCAACCGTGCAGGCCAGGAGGCAGAGATGAGCAAAGGCGGAGCAGAGGGGCTTCGCCTGGAGCGGCACCGTGTTCGGGGCGCCTTTCGGCTCGGCATCCTGCTGTCCGTGCCTGTCATGCTGCTGGTTTCGGCCTACTTGACGGCGCTGTTGGTGCTTCAATCGACGCAAGGCAACCTGTGGGTGACGCGTTGGGTAGATGACCTGATTCCAGGGGGCTTGGAGATAGGCCGGCTGGAGGTTGGCGGCAACCTATTCCGGTTCGAGTTGTACGATGCGACGCTCACGGATCTGCGTGGTCGCGAGGTGATTCACGCGAGTGGGATCGTGTGCACCTACCGGCCGTTGGCGCTGCTGACGGGCCGCGTCTTGTTTGACCAGTGCGAGGTGTCGGGCGGCCGTGTTCTGGTGGACGTTGAGCCCGACGGTCGGATGGGGCTGGATGAGGCGTTTAACGGTCCGTTCTCGGTGAAGGGGGAGGGGCCGGTCCCGCGTGTGATCTTCGATGAGATCCGCGCGGAGGGGCTGGATGCGGTGCTTCAGTTCGGCGACGCACTGATCCGTTTGGATGACCTCTCGCTGCATCGCGGCCGCGTGATTTCGGATGGCAATGTGGAGGTGACGACGCCCTACCTGAAGGTGCGGAGCGGTCGCGTGCTGCTGACAGAGGCTGGGCTTGGCTTGGGCGTTGGGAACCGGACCTGGGAGGAGGTGGAGTGGAACGCGCTGCGCCGAGCCCGTCCGTGGGCGGCGGCCTTTGGCCCGGCGCCGAAGGGTCGTGATGGCCTTCGGGGCGTGCTCGACATCCCGCTCACGCGGGTCACTTCCACCAACTTCCGCTGGTACAACGCAGGGATGAACTTCGACATGCTGAAGGTTGAGATGGCCGGCGATGAGGCGCGGCTGTCTGGAGCGATTCAGGTGCTTGCCGACACACCGAAGGTTCCGTCGGCGGAGTCGGCGGGGCTTCGGTACGAGGGAGAGTTGTCTGTGTCGCTGGGCGCGGAATCGCCGTTTGTCGGGTTTGTCCTTCCTGGGGCGATTCGGGCGGGTGCGGGCCAGCGGATCGGGGCATCCGGATATGGCTCGTTGCGGTTCTACGAGGGCGGTCTGCGCCTTGCGATGCAGAACCTGGAGGTGCTCGGTCATCCCATCGAGGCGTTTTCGACGGAGATGAAGTTTTCGCATGGTCGGATGGAGCTTGGCGGTCCTACGGTGGTTCGTGCCTGGGGCGGTCGAACGGAGTTGGCGGGATGGTGGACGCCTGAGGATGGTCGCTGGGATGTGCGGGGTTGTGTTCAGGATCTCGGGCTTCGCCGGCTCTTGCTGCCCTACGTGCAGGAGCCTGTTCTGGAGCTGGTGGGCAGCGCGCAGCTGTCTGTGGGTGGCAAGGATTGTGTTGCATCGAAGGGAGGGCTTCACGCGTGGGGCGACCTTTCGGTGAAGAGTTTTCATGGATATTCGCACGCCGGTCTGCCGGGGGATCGGGTGGCGCTTCCGCCGATGGTGGAGCTCGACGCGACGTCGGTTGCTGTGTCGTGGCCGGAGGGGTCTCCGCTACCGGATGCGCTGTTGGAGGGTGCGGTGGCCGCGACGGTAGATGCGCGCGGCTGGGTGGCCTTACGGTCGAAGGAGCGGCCCTGGGCGGTGGATCTGGTTGGCGCGACGACAGCGTTGCGGGCGACCGGCGACTGGGATCTGGAGCGGATGTCATCGCTGGGGATGAAGTTTGAGGGAGAGTTGCTGGACGTGGGTCGGTTGATGCCGAAGCAGCCGCTGGCCGCAGGGCTGCGGGTGGGTGGCTCGGGTTCGTTTTCGGGTCCTTGGAATGCACCGACTGCTTTCGATGTGACGGGGCGGATTTCGAGTCTGCGGGAGCACCCGCTGCTGGGTTCGTTCACGGCGGATGCATCGTTCCGCAGAGATGGTGGCGCGGTGCGATTTTCGGAGATGCACTATCGGTCGTCGCGAGGCGAGGTGGAGGGGAGAGGCACAGTAGGGCTGTTTGCGGGCGGTCAGATTGTGTCGGACCCGCGGCTGGCGCTGGAGGGCTCGTTCCGAGGGATGAGGCCGGAGCTCTGGCTGAAGCGGAGCGAGCTTGTGGGTGGTGTGGATGGACGGGCATCGATCACCGGGACGGTTCGCCATCCGCAGGCGTCGGGCGAGGTCTATGCGGCGGAACTGTCCGTTGTGGGAGAGCCGGTAGGGCAGACGCGATTCGGCTTTGAGGGAGGTCTGGATGGCGGCGTGATCCGTGGGTTTTCGGCCGAGGTGCTGGGAGGCGCGGTGCGCGGCGAGGCTTCGGTGGGCTCGTTCCCGGAGCGAAGGCTCGCGGGTCGCTTTTCGGTGGCTGGTGCGGAGCTCGGAGCCTCTGCGCTGTTGCGGCGGATGGGTCTGGCGGTGGAGGGAGAGCCGTGGGGGTTTGCGGTGCTCGGTGGTTCGATTGCGGCGCCGGAGATCGGCGGCTCGCTCGTGGTAGAGAAGTTGAAGGTTCAGGGATTTGACCTGCGCAGTGTGAGCATGACGTTCGATACGCTGGAGGGCGTGGTCTCCGGGTATGGGATGGCGCTGGGTGAGGTTCCGTTCTCGCTGCAGGTTCCGTTGGATGGCCGGATGGCCTCGATGGAGGCCCGCCTCGATGGGATCAGGCCGCTTGCCTACCTGCCCCAGTTTGCTGATTCGGCGTTTGATGCGCTGGTAAGCGGTGAGGTGACTTTACGGGCAGACCTGAGCGATCTGTCGACGATGGGTGGTTCGGTGCGCGTGGACGCGCTGGAGGTCCGTTCGGGAACCCAGTCGGTGACAAATCCGGAGCCGATCCAGCTGACCTGGAGCCGGGGTTTGGAGGCCGGATTGCTGCACGACACGGTGGAGGTGTCGGGCAAGCTCGGCGCGAAGGAGCAGCCCCTGACGTTCGGTGGCAGCCTGCGGGATTGGCGTGAGGTGCGCGGTGAGGCGAGGGGTGTCATCGACCTTGCGCTGCTTGGATTTTTGCCGTCGCTGGTGAAGCAGTCTTCGGGGCGGGCGGATGTTTCGCTGGAGGTGAGCGGGCTGCTGGAGAATCCCGACCTGCGCGGCGTGGTCACGAATGTTTCGGGGCGTGTGACGCCGTCGTTTGAGAAGGTGGATGTTGCGGTGACGGCGAGCCGCTTGGAGGTGGCGTCCGGCATGCTCACGATCCCGGAGGGTTCACCGCTGCATGCGGTGCTGTGGGGCGGGACCGCCGATGTGTCTGGCAGTTATCAGCTCTTCGGCGCGCGCCAGGGTGCGCTCGCGTTGCAGGCCTCCTTCGATAACCTGACCTACAGGATACCGCGCGAGTTTGCGGTGACGGTGGGCGGTAAGGTGCAG
>CAIQPA010000643.1 GCA_903873545.1 uncultured delta proteobacterium | reverse complement strand
GAGGATACCGTCTGCCGCGAGGTGCGCGTGGGCCGCGAGCGGCTCGCGACGATGGGGGCGCGTCGGGCGTTGGCGACCCTACGCATCGAGCAGACGGCGCGGCTCCTCACTGCGCGGGAGGCCAAGTTCGAGGCCGGCTACGGCACGATGGATGAGCTCTTCGCGGCGCTCGAGGGCCACGAACAATCCCGCGCGGCCGAGCGTCGGATTGCTGCTGAGGAGGAGGCGACCCAGCTGCAGCTCCTCGCCGCGCGCGGCCGGCTGCTGTCGACCTTCGCGGAGGCTCCGGTCGCCACGGGCGCGTCGGCCCCATGACCGGCCGCTCGGAGTCGCGGCTCACCCGCATGGCGGTAGACCGGAAGGTCGCGACCTTGATGCTCACCCTGTCGATCATGGTCTTGGGACTGGTCGCCTGGTTCCGCATCCCGGTCGAGTTGGTTCCGTCCGGCTTCTCGCCCCCCTTCCTCTACGTGGAGGTGCCGACGCTCCGCTCGGCGCCGCGTGACATCGAGCAGCGTGTCGCCGAGCCCTTCGAGGCGGCGCTGCGGCTGGTGAAGGGCGTGGAGCGGGTGGAGACGCGTATCGGCTCCAACTCTGCCGGCTTTCTGGTCGCGCTGGCGAACCGAACCAACATGGATGTGGCCTACAACGAGGTGCGGGAGCAGCTCGACCGGGCCCGCGTGGGCATGGGCGACGAGGTGCTCACCTACTTTGTCTGGAAGTACAACCCGAGCGACGACCCTGTGGTCTGGCTCGGGATCTCGACGGAGAAGGAGGGCGATCAGCTGGCCGGTCGCGTGCAGACGAGCATCGTCCCGCAGCTCGAACGGGTGGAGGGCGTCTCGCGCGTCGAGCTGATCGGGGCGCCCGACGATGCGGTGGAGGTTGACTTCGACCTCGCGCGGATGGCCGCGCGGGGGCTGACGACGACAGAGGCTGTGGAGTCACTTCGGAGGGCCGGGTTCCTGCTCTCTGCAGGCGCGATCGAGACCCGCTCCGGCCGTCAGCCGGTGCGCGTGCTCGCGGAGCTGCAGTCGCTGGCCGACCTCGCCTCGCTGCCCGTCGGCCGCTCCGTGAAGCTCGGCGAGGTTGCCACGGTGAAGATGGTCGATCGGGCCGAGCGGATGATCCACCGGGTCAACGGGCAGGAGGCCATCTTCGTCGCGGTGTTCAAAGAGTCGGCGGCAAACGCAGTCGAGGTCTCGACTTCGACGAAGCGGGCGCTGGCGGAGGTCATCGCACGCGAGCCGCGGCTGGCGACGCTCAAGCAGCATGTGCTCTTTGACCAGGGGTCCATGATCGAGACCTCCATCGGAGACCTCTATGGCAGCGCGCTCGAGGGGGCGGCACTCGCGGTCCTCATCCTCTGGCTCTTCCTCCGTCGCGCGGTCATCACGGTGGTCATTGCGCTGACCATCCCTGCCAGTCTGCTCATCGCCGTCACGGTCATGTACTTCTCGGGCTTTTCGCTCAACATCCTCTCGTTGACCGGGCTGATCCTGGCGGTGGGGATGGTGGTCGATAACGCCATCGTCGTGAGCGAGCAGATCGAGCGCCGCATCTCAGCGGGGGTTCCACGCCGCGAAGCAGTCATTGGCGGGGCGAGCGAGGTGGGCTTGGCGATCACCGTCTCGACCGCAACCCATGTGATGGCCTTTGTCCCCATCACCCTCATGAGCGGCAGCCAGAGCGTCACCTTCTACCTTTCGCAGCTCGGCTTGCCGGTCTGTGCCTCGATTGTCGCGAGCCTTTTTGTCTCGCTTGTCTGGATCCCATGGATCGCCGCGCACATCCCCTGGGCCATCCCGGGCATGCCGCCCGAAGAGGACAAGCCGCGGGTGGAGGAGCGGTTCGCCGGCTGGCTGGCGGTCGCGCTCCGCCACCGCGGCGATGTGGCGCTGGTCGCCACGCTGCTCTTCGCCTCGGTCTTCCTCATCGGCGACAAGGTGCAG
>CAIQPA010000642.1 GCA_903873545.1 uncultured delta proteobacterium | reverse complement strand
GCCGCGGCAAACACATCGCCACGGTGCTCAAATCCACGGAACATATCGAAGCTCGAGCAGGCCGGCGATAGCAGCACCACGTCGCCCTCCTGCGCCGCAGCCGCAGCCTTCGCCACCGCCTCTTCCATCGTCGCAGCCCGCTCCATCGAACCGAGCCGCCCCGTAGCCTCGGCCACAAACCGGTCGGCGATCTGGCCGATGACCACCACATGCCGCGCCCGTGTCTCCAGCTCCACCAGGATCGGGTCGAGCTCCAGGTTCTTGTCGACGCCACCGGTGATCACCACCAGCCGCGCCGCAAGCGACCGCAGCCCCGCCACCGAGGCATGCACATTGGTCGCCTTCGAGTCGTTCACATAGCGCACGCCCCGCAGCTTCCGGATCAGCTCCACCCGGTGCGGCAATCCGCCAAAGGTCTGCAGCGCCCTCCGCGTCGCCTCCGGCGTCGCCCGCTCCCGGCCGATCGCAAGGCTGCCACAGGCCAGCATCGCAGCCAGCACATTCTTGTGGTTGTGCGACCCCAGAATCATGAGGTCGTCGATCGCGGGAAGCCCCATCGAAGCCTCCACGCCCCGCACCGCGAACTGGCCCTCCGGCGAGAGCTGCCCCGCGCCATCAAAGCCCTCCGGAACGCCCTCGAGCCCATAGCCGAGCACCTTCACGCCGGCTGCCTGGAGCGCGGGCCGCCAGCCCTGCAGGCGGGCGTCGTCGCCAAAGAGCACCGCCGTGTCGCCGGCTCCTTGGTGCACAAAGACCTCCCGCTTCGCATCGATGTAGTCCTGCTCCTTCTCGAAGTGGTCGAGATGGTCGGGCGCGATGTTGGTCAGGATCGAAACAGGCGCATGAAAGCGGTGGCCGGGCCAGAGCTGAAAGGCGCTCACCTCGAGCACCGCCACCTCGGGCCGCAGCCCCTCCGCCAGGTAGTGCGAGAAGGGCAGCCAGGAGTTGCCGGCCAGGCAGGCGTCGATGCCCCAACCCTTGAGCAGATGGGCGCAGAGCGCCGCCGTCGTCGACTTCCCGTCGGTTCCGCCGATGGAGAGCACGGGGCCGTCGAAGCAGGCCGCCGCCAGCTCAATCTCGCTCCAGACCTCCACCTCGCCCGCGGCCCACTTGGCCCACACAGGCTGCAGCGTCGGGTTGTCGCGGTTCTCCGGCCAGCTCGGATTGAGGCCCGGCGAGAGCACCACCGCGGTCGCCTCGCCCAGCTCGTTTGCGCCATAGCTGTAGCGAACGCCGGGCAGCGCAGGGTGGGGCTTCGCAGGCGCCTTCGCATCGCTCGCCACCACCTCTTTGCCCAGCGCCACCAGCAGCTTCACAGCCGCCGCGCCGGCGCTGCCGAGTCCAAAAACCGCAACCGTCCGGTGCGCAGAAAGGGGGTCTCGAAGCGCTCGCGTCATGCCAAACCTCTAGGCCGTTCTCTCAACAATCGCCGCAAAGAAACCGTCGGTTCCATGCCGGTGCGGACGCAGATTCATCATGTCGCCCACCGCCGCCGCAGCCTC
>CAIQPA010000641.1 GCA_903873545.1 uncultured delta proteobacterium | reverse complement strand
TACAACTTCGATACGGGTGGCCTGCCCTCGACCGATACCTCGACAACGGTCGACGCGGACGGCAGCGCCGACACCGCAACAGCCCCCGATACGATCGCTCCCTGCGACATCGAGGCTCTCTTCGAGCGCAACGGCTGCACCACCTCCGGCTGCCACGGCGATGCCTACCGCAGCACCCCGCCCCTGGTCGGAAACGACTTCGAGAGCCGCCTCGTGGGCCAGCGCTCGCTCCGCCCCGACTGTCACGCCGAGATCATCGACGCAGATGACCCGTCGCAGAGCCTCATCCTCCGCCTGACCGACCCGGCCCGCTACGATGCCGCCACCGACTGTGGCTCGCCCATGCCGCCCTACGGCGCCGCCATGTCGACCGACGACGTCGCCTGCCTCGAAGGCTGGGTCCGGCAGCTCGCAACCACCTCCGCAGAGGGTTCCGCAGAGGGCTCCGCCGCCACCTTCGAGCCGCAGCCCCTCGAGAGCGCCGTCGCCAAGGCCAAGGCGCTCCTCCACGGCGGCTCCGTGACCGACGAAGATCTCGCCACCGCCCGCAGCGGCCCCGACGGCCTCCGCACCCTCGTCGACGGCTGGGTCCGCGACGACGCCTTCGAGGTCGCCGCCAAAGACCTCTTCGCCGTCGCTCTCCGCACCCAGCTCCAGGGCTCGGTGCTCGACATCCTCGACGGCTCGCAGCGCTTCCCCTCCGGCAAACTCAACGCCGCCATCGCCGCCTCGCCCGCCGAAACCGCCTGGGGCGTCGTCGCCCGCAACGAGCCGCTCCCCAACATCGCCACCACCCGCAAGTTCGTCGTCAGCACCGCCGAGCTCGTCATCCTCGCCTGGTTCGAGACGCTCGCGGCCGAGCGGCAGATCTCACACACCGTCACCCTCTCGACCGCCACGCCGCCCTCCGACGGCCAGGCCGCCGCCGACAGGCGCTGGATCTTCCCGCCCCCCGCCGGCCGCACCTGCGAGGTCAATACCAGCCCCTCCGGTGGCGGCTACCTCGTGAGCAGCACCGCGCTGCTCCCCATGCTCTTCGGTCGCATCTCCTGCCGAAACGCCAACTCCCATAACCTCGACGCGCCGGTCATCCGCCCCGAGGACTACACCGACTTCCGCACCGTGCAGCTTGTCCCCGGCCAGGCCGTCACCCCCTTCTACGACGTTGCCGCACTCCGCAACGCGCAGACCATCGGCGTCCGCGTCCCCCGCGTCGGCTTCTTCTCCACGCTCGGCTTCCGCATCAACTGGCGCACCAACGTCGACAATGACTTCCGCGTCACCACCCACCAGGCACTCATCGGAGCGCTTGGCGCCGGCCTCGCCGCCGGCGACGCCACCGAGGCCACCAGCGAGGCCGGACTCGACGTCGCACACACCAACGCCAGCACCGACTGCTACGCCTGTCACCGCCTCATCGACCCCATGCGGCTCTATTTCTCCACCGCCATGACCACCGCGCAGTTCCCGCGCGAGTCCGGCCCTTCCCTGCAGCCCTCCTTCGCCTTCCTCGGCGTGCAATCGGAGGCTGAGG
>CAIQPA010000640.1 GCA_903873545.1 uncultured delta proteobacterium | reverse complement strand
CCCCTACCCCTTCGACTGCGACCCGCTGCCGCTGCTTGTGCCGGCGGTCGCGGTGACGGTCCCTTTCGAACCACCTACCGCGTTTGCCTCTTGGTGGCAGTCGCAGCCGATTGCTCCGCTGACCTGGGAGCTGGTGGGGCGGGGGTAGGGGAGCTCGATTCCGTTGGCAGGCTGCCTGCGCGGTGGTATCCGCCTTCTGCATCGTCGCCGGCGAGCAACACGAGAGAGGGGAAGAATCATGAGCGTGCAGCATCCAGACTTTGTCATTGGTATTGCAGACGACGAGCCCGAGATTCGGGAGATGATTCGCGCCTCTGTGGAGGTTGAGTTCCAGCGGCGATTCCCCGGCATGACGATCGCCACAATCACATTTGATCGGGCGTCTGCGGTGCTCGATTACTTCCTCGAAGACGCTCCGAATGCGATCGACCTGCTGTTGCTAGACGTCCGGTTCGAGCAGACGGGCGGTGGTGAGACGGGCATCGATATCCTGCCCGACCTTCGGGAGCTGCGCCCTGATCTCTTCGTCTGGTTGGTCTCTGGAACCGTGGACGATGAGCAGGTCGAAATCGCGTCGCGCTATGCGCCGATGGACTATCTCCAGAAGCCGGTGTCGCGCGATCAGCTCATCCGAAAGGTGTTTCTGCAGCTCAGCACCGATGTGGTGGCTGAACGAAAGGCGCATCGCGACGCGTTGCGTTTGGCGCGACAGCAGTGGTCGGAGCAGAAGGCGGGCCGCGCGACGCCCGTCAGCAAGGAGGAGCGGGGGTTGCTTTCGCTTGTCTACCCGAACCTCGCGTTTCATCCGCTCGCGCTTGCAGAGGCGCTCGACAGCAACGCCTCTCAGGAGCTCTTCTGCACGCTCCGCCGCATCGATGCCAATCAGCTCACACCCGGCAACAGGCCGCGCGTATATCACGGCGTTCAGGGCGTGAGCGAGATCCGTTGCTCTGGCGCCTCTCGCGTGTTCGTCCTTGGCGAGCCGTCGGGCAAGTTCCGCATTCTCGGCGTCACCGACCAACATGAGCACACCAGCAGTGCCTACGTCGATGTCCTTCGGGCGAGGATGCGATGAGCAGCGCGACGGAGCGAAACTTCTTCGCTGGCCCAGTGGATTGGGTCAGTGCCCGAATCTCGCGCACGGGAAAGCGCCTGCGTCTTGCCATCGCCTGGGTCGTGGCCTTCCTCGTCGCCGCGCTGCTCCTCTACCCGCTCAACTGGGTGACGCACTACGACTCCATGAGACTCATCATCGAGAACCAGCAGCGCGCTACCCGCATGACGGTCGCGAAGATGGTGGAGCAGGACTTAGCCGCAGGCCGTCCGGTGAACTGCGACGCGCTGAAGAACATCTGGACCTCCCATCCAGGCATCTTCGCGCTGACCTTCCACCCGCCGATCGCCTGCCCGGACTTCTCGGTGAAGAACGGCCGATACGATACGACGCGCGAGCTCATTGAGACCCGCGCCAAGGTTGGCAAGGGTGCGCTCGAGGCCGTCGATTTCTACGCATCGAGCGACAATCGACCAGCCTACCGAGATGCTTTCGTACGGGCCTTCACCCTGTCGGTTGCCGACCTGCACCGCGACGGCTGGAAGAAGTATGACGCGTCCCGAAAGATCCTGCGGTCGGTGATGTTCTGGGTGCCCTTGATCGTCATCTGGATGCTCGTCTTCGCGATCCTTGAGCTCTGGTTCCGTGCCGCACGGCGGGTGGCGCAGTCGCGCGAACTGGAGGTTGCGGTTGCTCGGCGGGAGGCCCGCCAGATGCGTGCCGTGCTGCGAGGGCTCAGCAACTTCGCAGCAGACGCCGCCCACGTAGCGCGGAACACGGCCCAGATCGAAGCGCTCGACCCCCGCGGCGTGCTGCGGCACGCGCGGCACGAGCTCGCCAACGCCTACCTCCGGCCACGCGCTGCGCTGACGGTCGGACAGGAGCCGGATGCCGAAGGCGTCTCCGTCGACGGAGAACTTCAGCGCGCCTGGGAGGAGGCCGGTCGGACCTTTGTTCGGGTTGTGGATGACGTGATCCACCAGGTAGCTGGCATCGAGCCCGCGACGGTAGAGGAGGTCGTCGGCTTCCTGACGGCAGAGACGGAGATCCGCTCCAAGTCGGGCTTCGCAGTCACCTTAGCGCTCGGTGGCGACACCTCCAGCGCCTCGAATGCGCTCCGTATCGGTCCGCCTCTGCCGTGGCTTCGCATGATCGTGCGCACGGTGCTGGATAACTCCATCCGTCAGCTCAGCGTTGCGCAGCGAGAGGCTCGTCGAAGTGGCGCGACGATACCCCGCGAACAGCTCTTCTGTCGCATCAGCCTCGATGTCGTTCCATCAGCAGGCGGCGTAACGATGCAGCTCGTGGTCTGGGACTCCGCCGGCGGCTTCCCTGCAGACCTCCTTTCGAAGGTCTATGTGGAGCCGATTCCCTCGAGCAAAGAGGCCAACCGCATGGGCGAAGGGAGCCACGGCGTGGGCGTCTGGGTGCGGTTGTTTGATGGGGCCATCCGGGCAAGCAACGAGGTGCTCGGCGAGCGGCTCGGCGCTCGAACCGAGATGACCTGGAGCGCCAGTGAAGCCCCGACGAGCCTTTCGTCGAGCATCGAGGATGGTCCGAGCTGAGCGACTGCGGCAGCGGTTCGGGGCAGAGCGACGAAGGGGGCAACATGTTTGAGACCGATCCGAAGCAGGTTCAAGAAGCCTTGCGCCTGTTGAAGATTACGGGCCGTCCCGACAAACCGACCGTGATCAGAGCCTTCCGCGACGCAGCGAAGGAACTACATCCGGATAAGTTTCGGAGTGAGGCAGACAAGGCCGCGGCGCATCCGAAGTTCCTGGAACTCGTGGCGGCGCGCGACCTCTGCCTGCAAGCCCTAGAGGAGCAGGTGGACGGGGGCGGTCAGGCGGCTGCAGCCAGCGGAGGGTCGGCCGCTCGTCCCCGTCAAGAACGCCCCTCAGGCCAACCGGAGGGGCCCGACTACCGGGCGGAATGGGAGGCATTTGCGACGAACCAGCATGCCTACTTCAACGCGATGACGGCGGTGAGCTCGGCCTTCACGGTCGGTCTTCAGGCGGCCGGTATCACCCTCTTTGCCTGCTTCGTCGCGGGGGGCATGGCGGTGCTCTTCGGCCTGATTGCGGCGCTCGTCGCCGGTGCCATCTTTGTTGCGGGCTCGGCCACCGTTGCCATCCCTGTGGCGGGCTGGATTCTCGGCGGGGCCGCAGTCGTCGGATTGCTCAAGAAGGTTGGAGAGCTATGGGAGGCCGCCCGTGAGTCGTACGTCTCGAGCGCAGACAGCATCTTTCGCGGCGTAGCGGTAACCGGACGAGCCACCGTAACCTTCCACGCCACCTTCTGGCTGGTGATCGTCGGCTTCTGGCTGGTCGGTGCCATGATGGTCGACAGCCACGATGGCGGCACTGTTTTCTTTGGCGCCCTCTGCATCATCACGGGGTTCGCGAGCCTGCTCTCCTACCTCATCATCTTTTCGCTCATCTATCATCGCATGGCCGAGCTCGACGCAGCCTTTCGCAGGCTCCGCGAGGCGCCGAGCTTCGCGCTGGTGCTGGCCCCGCGGCCGCAGCAGCGGCGGTGAGGGGGCGCAGGCGCCAAGCAGCCTGCAAGCAGGTTCAGACGCGCCGCGGTTTCAGAACCTCCAGCAAGTCAGCGGCGGTTTGCTACTGCGGCACTGCGAGCTGGGAAATGAGATCGGCCATGACCTCGAACTGAGCCTCGCGCTCTTTCGCATCATTCTTGCCGGCCGGTGCAAACTGCATCGTCAGGACGCCGTTCTTGATGGCGAAAATCGTTCCGGGCACGAAGGCGATCCGGCGAGTGCCAGGGTAGAGGTTGATGTCGACCTTGGGGCTCTTTGTCGAACCCGTAACGACCGACACGATCCGTTCGCTGCCCAGCCAGACATCCAGGATGTTCTCATCGGTCAGCGAGACAGGGAGGTTCCGTGCCTCCACCTCCGTGAGCACCCGATGATAGACATCGCTCAACTTCGGGTTCTTCTCGGCCAGTAGGACAAACACCGTCCTGGAGGCATCGGGCGAGAGGAATGCGGGCAGGGTGGGCACCCCGGCAGATGGAAGGTGCTGGAACTCCGCGGTGATGAGGGCCTGCAGGTTGTCGAGGCTGCGCGACAGGTCGCCCTCTGCAGTCCGTACCTTTGAGGCCACGTCGTCGAGCGATCGAAGCACCGCAGTGCGGCTATCCAAGAGGGAGGTCTGCAGCTGCTTGAGCGAGCCGAGCGTGGTCTCGAACAGGCGGAGCTCTTCGCCGATGCGTTCCCACGACCGTTCCAACGCACGGGCGTCGTAGAGGCGAACGGAGCGCTGCTGCGCACGCAATGTCATCATGGAGCGCAGCAGCATGATGCCGCGGATGACGCCCCAACCATCTCCCCCTGCGTGCGGGATGTAGATGGCGGTGTAGTCGGTCGTCTCTTCGATTTTGAAGAGCCCCGTCATGTTTGGGATGCTCGAGGTCAGCGAGACGAAGAGCCCGAAGCGTTGCTTGCGTTCCAAGAGATCGCGCCGGAACTTCTCAATCTCCTTCGTCGGCACGGGATTGGTGTAGAGTTTCACCTCGACGAGGGCTGTTTCCCGTCTGTCGTCGGGGAGCGCCAGCGTCGCATGAATATCGGCCTGCGCTGTTTGCGTCCCTGTCTGCTCAAAGGTGTCGTTCGGAAAGGCATGCGAGAGCTGACCCATGACGAGCCGTTCGCCAAGCTCGCCCTTGCGCTGCGATTTGTCTGAGGCGGTAACCAGCCGCTCCAGCAGCCCTTCGACCGTCTGCATCTTGTCGACAACCGGCTTGAACATCCGGTCCATCTCCTCCTGGCCCGACGAGGCGCGCATCAAGGTGACTACCTGGTTGCCGATGGCGAGCGTGCGCTCCACCTCAAAGGCGAGATTTTCCGGCACGATGTTTCGGAGCCATCGGGTGAGGTCTGGCCGCCCAATCTCCACCGAGAGCTGGAACGGCGCGCCGCCTGCGTCGGCCCCGTCGCCATCGTCCAATGAGCCATTTTCCTCGTCCGCAGAATCAATGGTCGCGAGGGCCGCTTTGGTCTCTGCGGAATCTTCGTTTGCCTTCTTCTTGGTCGCCATTGCCCGCCTCGCTGTTTGGTGCCGGACGATTGTCCACCATTCGTCCGCCGTGGCAATACAAATTCAGATTGCAGCGGCCTCGTTCGCGCCTACCGCATCTCTGCCTCGCGCTACGACGAGGCCAACGTAGGCGGGGGACGAGATGGAAAGACTGACACTGTTGTGGGAGCAGGAGCATCTGCTGCTGGTTATTGGATCACGGCGCTTCGTGCTCGATACCGGTTCGCCGATGAGCTTTGGCGAGGGCGGGGCGGTGACCTGTGACGGCATCTCGGTGCCGCTGCCCACGAGCCTCGCGGGGCTGAGCGCCTCCGCGCTCTCCAGCCTCCTCGGAGGTCCCGTCGACGGGCTGCTCGGCAATGACTTCATCGCCTGCTTCGACTGGCACTTCGACCTGCCGAACGGTACCGCGACCGCATCGCGCGAGCGGCTCGCAGTGGCCGGCACCCGGGTGCCGCTCCGCTTCGTGCAGACGGTTCCCGTCATGCCGGGGCAGGTCGCGGGGCAGACGGTCTCGTTGCTCTTCGACTCCGGTGCCAAGCTATCCTACCTCGAGCGCAGCCTCACCACAGGGTTCCCCGATGCGGGCACAGTGAACGACTTCATGCCCATGTTCGGGGCCTTCACGGCCGCGACGGTGCATGCGCCGATGCTGGTCAGCGGCCGAGCGTTTACCCTGCGGTTTGGCGCGGCACCGCAGCTCGTGCAGATGGCGCTGACGATGACCGGAAGCTCGGGCATTGTGGGTGCCGAGCTGCTGCAGTCGTGCGCGGTCGGCTACGCCCCGCGCCGTTCGGAGCTGGTGCTCGTGTGAGCGGGGGCGCGGCCTGCCTGATGACCGCGGAGGGGCAGGTCTGTGCCTGCGCCCAGGGCGCCCTTAGGGCGCGGTGGCTAGGGGGCCGAAGTCGGCGGTCAGGACGCCGATGAT
>CAIQPA010000639.1 GCA_903873545.1 uncultured delta proteobacterium | reverse complement strand
GAGCGGGCCGCGGAAGCGGGTGTCGTTGCGGTCGGCCATGAAGGTCTCCGGACTCGCTCCCTCCCGCTTGGCGGTCTTCACGATGAGCCCCTCGTCGAGGAAGGCGTCGGCCACCGAGACGGCCTCGCCGAGCAGGCCGCCGCCGTTGTCGCGCAGGTCGAGGACGAGCCCCTTGAGCGGCGCCTTGTTCTCTGTCTCGAGCGCATCGATCGCCGCGCGGAGCTCGGCGCCGGTGTCCTTCTTGAAGCCGTCGAGCCGGACCGAGCCGTAGCCCGGCGTGAGCAGCTCGCCCTCGGCGGTGTTGGTGCGGACCACGTCGCGGGTGACCGAGAGCTGGAGCTTGGTGGCCTTGCCTTGGACCGTGCGGGTGAGGTCGAGCTTGAGGACAACGCCGGCGGGTCCGCGGAGCAGCCCTACCGCCTCATCGCGTGTCTTGCCGGCCATGGAGGCGCCGTCGATCGCGTCGATCCGGTCGCCGTCGAGCATGCCGGCGTCGATGGCCGGCCCGCCCTTGATGACCCGCTTCACCAGCACGCCCTCGGGGACGATCTCCATCTCGATGCCGACGCCCACATACTGGCCGTTGTTGTCCTCCTTGAGGCTCTTGAACTGCTTGGGGTCGTAGAAGGAGCAGTGGGGGTCGAGCTCCTTGACCATGCCGCGCACCGCTGCGCTGATGAGCTTTTCGGCCGGGATCTCGTGCACATAGCGGCTCAGGATCATGGCATAGGCCGAGGAGAAGACGTTGAGCTTGCCGTAGCTCTCACTGCCCGGAGCCGCGTGTGCAGAGAGGGCGAGTGTGCCACCTACGCCAAGCGTGAGGCCCGTGATGAGCCCTGCGGCGAGGTAGCCATGGCGCGGTTGGAGTTTCATCGGTTGGAGGCTCGGGCGGGAGGCGGCTGGCGCCAGGGAGGGATGAGCTTGGGTGCTATAAGCCGCGTGGGCTGGAACCAGCGGAGCGGGTCGATGGGGATGCCGGCCTGGCGGAGCTCGAAGTAGAGTTCACGCTGGCCGTAGACAGAGCGCTCCCCCGCAGTGCCGAGCGGTTCGCCGGCGGCGACGGGCTGGCCGACAGCGACTGCGACGGCGGTGAGACCGGCGTAGATGGAGAGAAGCTCGTTGCCATGCTCCACGATGAGCAGGCGCCCGAGCCCGGGCAGGGTGACCGACTGTGCGACCACGCCGCGGGCGCAGGCAACGACGGGCTCGTCGCCCTTCACAGCGAAGGAGAGGCCGGAGTGGCGTGCCTCGGTGGGGCTGCTGAAGCGCGGTCGTAGTCCGAAGCCGGCATTCAGCGGCCGGTTGGCAATCGGTGGCAGCATTGTGCCCCGCAGCGCCTCGCCGGCGTCGGGCGCGGCGGTGAAGCCCGCCATCCGCTGAAGGCTGGCATGGAGTCGCTTCTCGGCCTCCGCCACGGCCTCTTCGCGCACGGCCTGGATCTCAGGCGCCTGCTCGGCGGTGGCCCAGGCGGTACGGGCCACAAGGAGCGCGGTCCGGGAGGCTTCGGCGAAGGGGCCGCCGATGTTCCCCACCCAGCGGTCGTCGGTGGTGCGCTCACCGGCGAGCGTGAGGAGGGCGGTCAGCAGGGCGGCCGTAGCGCCGGTCATGGCTGGGCGCGGTGCAGCGCGCTGCTCCCACCGAGCGCCTTGAGCAGCGCAACGGTGAGCGAGATCTCATCTTCCGGGTCTGTGATCCCGCGATAGGCGCGGATGGTGCCGAGCCGCACCGGCTCCTGCCGCTCCACGCCGACGCCGCCGACCGCGACGGGCTGGTCGGTAAGGAGCGACGCGAGGGCATAGCCGACCTGGGAGCCCTCGTCGGTTGTGAGGCCGTCGAAGAGGTCGGGCGGGTCGAAGGCAGGGCGGTTGCCCGAGCTCGAGGGCTCAAGGTCATTCGAGGTGAGCGCGCGGACGCCCAGCGAGGGGCTCCTGCTCTTGCGGCGCATCGCCTCAAGCGTCTCAAACTCCGCTGCCGCAGCCTCATCAGCCTGACCGCCGGAGACCGCTGCAAACTGCCCGGTGGCCTCGGCTTCGCGGGTGGTATGGACCACCAGCTTGCTGTCGTAGGCGCCCTCTTGGATGCGCTTGTAGAAGGCCTTGTGCATGGTCCGCATCTGCTTGCGGATGAGCTCCTGCTGCTCCTCGAGCACCTCGAGGGCTTCGATAGAGGCCGCGTAGGAGAGGGTCCTCGACTCCAGGATCGCCCCGGAGAAGAAGAGCTGCGAGGTGATCTTCCGCGCCGCCATGCCGTGGTCTTCGGTCTGGATGTGGAGCGTCATGCCGAGGTAGTCGACATCGTTGTTGAAGCCCATCTGCATGGCATCATCCGGAGCGGAGAGAGACGAAGCAGGATTCTACGCGAGCAGTTTGGCAGGGTGCAAACTCTCGGGGCTTTCAGTGCACGTCCACATGCTCGGCGACGGCGATCGGCTCGCCGAGGAAGCGTCCGCCCGAGGCCTGGAAGGAGGCGGGATGGTCGGTGGCGAGGTAGGTGACCTGGGCTGGGCGGCTGCCGTCGTTGCGGAGCCCGGAGCCATCGAGGAGCCGGCCGAGGGTCGCGGCTGTGTGCGGGCCCGACTCGTGGATGGGGAGGTCGGCGCCGAAGTCTGCCCGCAGGCTCTCGCGGATGGCGTCGAGCAGGAGCGGATAGTGGGTGCAGCCGAGGATGAGTGCATCGGGCGGGCTGCCGGCGAAGAGGGGGGCAAGGTAGGTCCGGACCACCTCGCGGGTGACGGGGCCCTCGGTCCAACCCTCCTCCGCGAGCGGGACGAAGAGGGGGCAGGCCTGCTGGGTGACGCGGATGTGGGGCGCTGCCGCACGGAGGGCCTCCACGTAGGCGCCGCTGGCGACCGTTCCGCGGGTGCCGAGCACGGCGACATGGCCGGCGGGGTAGAGCGCAGCGACGGCCTGCGCGACAGGCTCGATGACATCAACGATGGGCAGTGCGATCTGGGCCCGCACCGCGCGGAGGCCAAAGGCGCTGGCGGTGTTGCAGGCGATGACGATGGCCTTGCAGCCGCGCTCCTGAAGCGTTCGAGCGATGGTCACGCTGTAGCGCTCGATGGTCTCCGGCCCCTTGTTTCCGTAGGGGACGCGGGCGGTGTCGCCGAGGTAGATGAGCTCCTCGTCGGGGAGCATCTGCCGAACGGCCCGCAGTACGGTGAGCCCACCGACGCCGGAGTCGAAGAGGCCGATGGGGCGGTTGTCTGCCACAGGCCGTTAGCGGGAGATGGGCAGGATGTTGGGGATCTCGACGCCAATGGTGCAGGAGGCGGCGTCAGCGCCGAGCGAGTGGGTCGCGCCTACCAAGCAGAGCGGCTCGGGCTCGTCGGTGGTGCTCAGGAACGGTGTCGTCTGGAAGTTGCTGAACTGGCGGTAGTCGCCCGAATCTCCTTCGGGGCGATAGGCGGCGAACTCGGCGATGTAGGGCTGGTAGACGTAGGAGGCGATGGGGCCGGTGACGGGGTCTCCGAGCCGGACGGGCACGAGGCGGCGGCCCCACTTGAAGCCGGCGCGCCGGGCGATGCCATCTACGACGGTGCTGTAGGTGGGGGTTCCGATGGACATGGCTGCGCAGTCAACCGCGGTTAGTTCGGTGGAGAGGGAGTCGTTGACGGGGTTGAGGAAGAGGTCGCGGGGATAGAAGGCGAGGGTGACCGGGACGGTCGGGTCGCCGTAGTTCAGGCCGCCGGAGAAGATGCCGTCGAAGTCGTCCACCGAGGTGAAGGGGCTGAAGGTGTTGGAGTTGATGAGGTAGTAGCTGAAGGCCTCAGGATAGATGTTGGCGTTCCGCGGGTCGGCGGGGTCGGGCTCGCCGCCGTAGTCGGCGATGGAGCGGACGATGGGTGCGCCGGTGAGGACGACCTTCGCCTCGGTCCAGATGATGGTGTAGGCGTCCCAGACACCGTTCGGCGGGTCCCAGGTGCCGTTGCCGCCAACGCCGTTTAGGTTGGCGTCGATGAAGCGCTCGCCGTTGGGCTCCTCGGGGTCGAAAGTGCCGTTGTCGTTGTTGTCAACGAAGGGCTCGGCGAGGTCGTAGAAGACCTCGCCCTCGTCGTAGCGGCCATTGCCGTTGCTGTCGTTGAAGCCCTCTTCGCCGATGGTCCAGCCGATGACGGAGACCACCATGTCGCGCGGGTTGCGGACCTCGTCGAGGGGCAGCGGCATGTAGTAGCGGGGCTCGGTGGGGAGCGGCTCCACATCGCGCGGGCGGGAGCCGTTGGGCAGGAAGGTGGTGGTGACCTTGCCAAGCTCGCCGGAGGTGGAGGGCGACTCGATGATGCCCATCTCGCTGACGAAATAGACGGGCCACTCGGTGGTGACAGGGTTGGTGTAGCGGTCGCGGAGGCGGACCTCGCAGGTGAGCGGGCAGGTGCCGGAGACGGCGCCGTCGTCGCTCTCGAAGAGGGCGCCCACATTCTCGCCGCCGCTGGAGGTCTGGCAGGTCATGGTCATGCCGCGCTCACTGGGGCGGTAGCCGTTGATTTTGACGGCGCCCGAGGTGCAAGAGGAGGAGGAGGTCCCGAAGGCGTAGCTGGCCTCCGCCTCGACAAAGCCTGCAACGGAGCCGGTGCTGAGCTGGATGGTGGCGCAGCCCTGCGCGTCGGTCGGAGCGGAGCTGCCGGAGAGGGAGCTGTCTGTGGTGGAGACGTTGAGCCGGAAGTTGACGATCTCGCCCTCGGGGAGCGGGATGCCGTCGGCCTGGGTGAAACAGAAGGTAAGGTTGCCGGTCTCGTTGAAGCCGGACTGGTCGACGCCGAGCGCCTCGGGCGAGACGCCCTTGAAGGTGCAGTCGGGCTTGGCGAGGAAGGTGAGGTCGCGGGAGAGCTGGCAGGTGGCCGTCTCGGGGGTGGCGGGGTCGCCATCGTTGCGGAAAGTGACGGTGGCAGTGAAGCCGGAGACACCAGGGCTGTTGGGTGCCTGAACGCGGTATTCGAGCTGGCTCTGCTGTCCGACGACGGTGTTGAAGGTGGCGCCGGCGGGAGTGCCGGCGGCGTCCACAAAGGTGCCGAGTGTGATGGCGCCGGTCACACGTGCGGCGGCGGTGTCGTCGCCGTCGTTGCCGACGACGATAAGGGTGAGGTTGGTGATGTCGGAGCCGTTGGCCTGAATGGTCGGGTCCTGAAAGTTGGCAAAGCAGGAGCGTGCCGGCGCGTCGCCGATGAGAAGCGAAGTGCTCTTTGACTCGCCGTAGGCGCTCAGCACGAAGGCGGCATCGATGGTGATGGTGCGGCGGTCGCCGAGGGTCTCGGCGTCGGCGAGGGAGATGCTGAAGTCGACCTCTCCGTTGCCCTGAACGGTGTAGTTCTTGGTGTCGGTGATGCCGGCGCCGACGAGGTCGGCGTAGGGTCCCGAGTCGCTGTTGATGCTGATCTGAATCTGCGTGCCGTTGGGGATCGGGGTCGAGTCGTCGCCCTGGAGCCCGGTGAGGGTGAGCTGCACGGTCTCGTCGGCATCGATGGGGCCATCGGGCTGGCTGATGCGGAGCGTCCAGTTGCCTTCGGGGGGCGTCTGGAGCTCCTTCTGCTGCGCGACGCAGTATTCGGTGGACTCGCCGATGAAGGCGAAGACATTGATGGGAGCGACCGGCACCGTCTCATCCACCGAGAGGGTGAAGGCGGCGACGCCTACCGCGTCGGTGGAGACATCGGCGAAACGGGCCTGACCGCTCACGGACACGCCTGGCGGGGTCGGCACGAAGACGCGGATCATGGTACCGACCTCGGTCGGCGAGCCCGACGCGTCGAGGACGGTGACCGTGCCTCGGACGGGGCTACCAAAGCCTGGCGTCAACGGCGCCGTCGAGATGCTCATGAAGCAGGAGTACTCTGGCTTTGGGGCTTCCGCGCACCCTGTAAGCGCCGTGCCGCCCAGCGCGGAGGAGAGGACGAGCGCAAGTCCGAAGCCCGGCGCGGAGAGGCGACGAAGCAGAGGCTGAAGACGAAACTCAGTCCACATGGGAGGCTGCTCGCAAGAGGGAGTACAGGAGTGGCATAACTCCGCGGCAAATCTACCTTTCGCCGCGCCCCCGATCAAGTTTTGGTCCAGACGAAGAGAGAGGTTGTTGCACGGATGCGACGAAGTTTGAAATCCCCTGCCTGCATCGGGTAGCATGACGCTCCTGTGATGGGCTGGGTCTTTCCGCCGCCCTTGGTTCCGAGGAAGACGCATGCGCCATTCGTTTCGCCGCTCCCTGATTCTCGCCTTGGGTGCTCTGTTGCTTCCGGTGGCGGCCTCTGCGCAGGTGTTGACCTTCGCCACCCGATTCACCGGTGAGGTCCCGGCGGCCGACGAAAAGCTCTTCCGCGAGGCGCTCGCCTCCGAGGCTGCCGCGCTCTGGAAGGGCAACGCCAAGAACGAGGCTGCGACCGCCGCCCTGCTTGGCTCCGGCGCGACCTGCGCCGAGGCCAGCTGTGCCGCAGCCGCAGGCGCCGCAGTGCCCGCGTCCGCCGCCATCTCTGCCCGTGTCAACGACGAGGCCGAGATCTTCGACTTCACCGTCAGCGTCTTTTCGGCGGTTGATGGCAAACTTCTCGTCGCCGAGAAGGGTGAGTGCACCTTCTGCAACATGCAGGAGGCCGCCACGGCCTTTCGCGCCACTGCAAAGACGGCGCTCGGCAAGGTGGGAACGCTCCCGACCGCGACTGTCGGAAAGATCGTTGCGCCGGCCCCTGTGGTCGCCGTCGTGACGCCGCCCCCCGCACCCACGCCGGTTTCGCCCGTGGTTGCAGCTCCCGCGCCGAAGCCTGCCGCACCCGTGGTTGCAGCCCCCGCGCCGAAGCCTGCCGCACCCGCGGTTGCAGCTCCCGCGCCGACGCCCAAGCCTGCCCCAGTCGTCGCAGCACCGGCCCCCGTTGCGGCGGCCCCGGCTGCCGAGCTCGAGCGGCTCGATGCCTGGATGAAGGGCGACAAGAAGGTCACCATCGCTGCGACCCCGGCTGCCGCCTCGGTGCAGATCAACGGCCAGATGATCGGCACCGGAACGGCCGCCATTCAGGCCGCTCCGCAGAAGCTCGAGGTCACCGTCGCTGCCCCTGGCTACACCACCTACACCGAGCGGCTTGAGCTCCTCTCTGCCGCGCCCGGACTCGACCTCCGCATCGCGCTCGCCTCCGAGTCGGCGGGCGGTGTCGATCTCCAGACCCGTCAGTTCCGCCGTTCGGCCGGTTGGGTCTCCACCAGCCTCGGCCTCATCGGCGCCATCACGGGTGCCGCGCTGCTTGCCCGCGACGGCGAGCCCAACTGTGCCGGCCCCGCCTCGCAGTGTGCAGAGATCTACGACCTCGGCGGCGCTGGCGGCATGCTCACCGCCCTCGGTGGCATCGCCTTCGGCACCGGCGTGACGCTCCTCTTCACGACCCCGGCTGAGCCCTAGTTCACGGCTGTCGGCTGGTAGGTGGCGCCGAGCTTCCAGATATGGAGCTGGGCACCGAGCCGGACGAAGTAGAGGTCGTCGTGCGCGAAACGGGCCGCAGCCTCTTGGCTGCCGCCACCCTGCTCGAGCGTGCTGTCGAGCAGCGCGTAGGTGAGCGTAGGCTTGCCGCTGGCGAGCAACTTTGCCTGCACCGACTTGCGGCTCGGATCTTGAAGTAGCAGCCGGGCAGCCACCTCGGAGATCTCGGCGTTTTCGGAGTCGATGAAGGCGGCGAGCCGCGGCTCCATCGCCTGTACGAGCACAAGGACGGTGTCGGGTTCCGCAGCCACGAGGATGCTGCGGAGCAGCCGCTCCGGGTGGGTGGTGACAGCGAGCGCATCGACGAGGCTCCGGGCAGAGACAGCGCTATCGAGCGTCTGCATCTGGCGGATGGCGGCCTGCACCAGCGTGACTTCGGGGTCATCCAGAAAGACGATCCAGTCGGAGAGGGGGGCCTGAGCTGCGATCATGGCATCGAACGAGGCACGCCGAACCTCGAGGCTCTCGTTCTTGCGGAAGAGGGGGCGCTGCGCTGCAACCTCCTCGCTGCGGAGCCCTGCCGCTGCGCGGATTGTCCGGGCCGCCTCGGCCGGTCCGACGGCGAGCGTCAACTTGCGGATGCGATCTGCGACCGTCTCATCGCCCATCGCCGCGAGGGCGCGGAGGGCGTCGCCCTGTTCGGCCTCGGTGCCGAAGAGCGCATAGGAGCGCAGCAGCGGCCAGATGCTCCCAGAGGGGGCGTAGACGGCGAGGCGAAGACCCTGCGTATGGCGGGCGGACTCTTCGCTGCGGAGCAGGGCGACGAGGGCGCGCGAGGCGGCCTCGGGGAACCGCTCGCCCAGCAACTGCATCGCAGCATCCGCCAGCGTCGGATCGGGGTCGGAGATGAGCTTGAGAAGAATGCGCTCCTCGACCTTCACCCGGTGCAGCCGAGCCTGGCTGAGGGCTGCGAGGCGGAGCTCGGTGGAGATGTCGCCCAGCGCTCTGCCAACCGCCTCTTCGCGAAAGGGCTCGCGGGTCGAGGTCATCGCGATGACGAGCGTCTGCCGGCGGAGCG
Source organism: uncultured delta proteobacterium (assembly GCA_903873545.1). GTDB lineage: Bacteria > Myxococcota_A > Bradymonadia > REDH01 > REDH01 > CAIWGR01. The sequence goes on along the minus strand of CAIQPA010000639.1, from coordinate 61 downwards.
CCTCGGGCGCCGCGACGAGGTGGGCGAGCGCCGACGCCTCAGCCTCGGTCCGTCCCATGCG
>CAIQPA010000638.1 GCA_903873545.1 uncultured delta proteobacterium | reverse complement strand
TTCAATCTGACCGGTGCGGACCACCCACTGCTGGAGGCCGCCAAACCCGGAGACAACCGGGGCGGTTACGGAGATACGGGAGCCAAGCAACACCTTCACGCCACGGCGACCGAGCTCCTGCTCGAGGCTGACATTCCAGCAGGCTGTCGGCAGCAGGTCGACGTTGAAGGAGGCTCCGCCGGCGCAGGCCGCCGGACAGATGCGCTCAACGCAGAGCGTGTTTGCGCTGTCGGATGGGCACTTCGCACGGCAGGTGCCGGCGCAGTTCTCACGGCAGACCGCCGTGGACGCGCCCTCTCCTGCCTCAGGCAGGGGCCGGTTCGAGACGACCATCGCGTTGAAGTTGGAGCTTGTCGGCTCCTGCAGCACGTAGCCGCTGACCCGCAGGGTCCGCCCAAGGTCTGCATCGGCAAAAGCCACATCGGAGGGCGTGTAACGCACCTCGGAGCTCCCTTCGAGCTTCTCGGTATCGGAGATGACCACATACTTCTGGCCCGGGTAGGGCTCGATGAGGCCACGGACCGTGAGCCGCACATGGTCGCCGAAGTCGAACTCCGACACGCGACCGTCGCGCAACACCACGATGCCTCCGGTGTCATCCTCGACGACGAACGAGGCGTAGAAACGCTCGTCCTGGCCGCAGACGGGAACCTTCAGATACTTCTGCGACGCGAGCGACACGACGCCCGTGATGGTCATCGGAAGGCGCGGTGAGACGGCAATCGAGCTGCAGACATCACCGGCGGGCTCATCGCCCGAAGCAACCAGGAAGTCGGTTGACGCGGAGCCAATCAGATCGAGAAGGTCGGCGACGCCAGAGCCATCGCCCACGGGGAGACCGTATCGCTGCTCTACGCGCCCCGAGCCCTCACCGGTGAAACGCGGCGCAAAGGCGACCGGCTCCTCGATGAGATCGGCGGAGCCCGCAGCCTCGCGGTTGTCGAGCGTCGGCTCCTCCCACTCGGCAGCGCAGGCCGAGAGCGAGGCAGCCGCGACGAGCGCGCTCGCCAACCAACGCATTACTGAGCCGTCCAAGACCAGTCGAAATTGGCAACGTTGATCTGCGGCTCGCCGCTGAACTGGCTGAGCGGACCGACGAAGGTCACACACTGACCGATCGACAGGAAGGTGCTGGCGCTGCGGTAGAGCGCCACTTGGCCATTGGCGTAGGTAAGGTCGTAGCACTTGGAGGAACCGCCGCAGGCTGCGCCGCCGCCCGTAAGCGTACCCTCGACGCGGACAACCTCGCCGATGTCGTCTGCCGTCAGCGCTGTCGCGGTGCGCTCGAGGACGTGAACGCCGGTGTCGGCCTCCACCAGTTCCCAGCTGTTGGCAGCCTGAACCTGGCCCGAACCGAAGTAGCTATCCACAGCCGTGACGGTGAAATTCAGCTTGTGGCCAACGCGAATCTGGGTGACGGGCACATTTGCCGCGTTCGTGAAGTCGAGGCGTACCTCAACCGTGCCGTTGGAATCGGCAACCCAGAAGTTCGACTGCGACGGAGGGACCGCAGCGGTGTTCATGTAGGAGGTTGCCACAACGATAGCACCCGTGATGACCACCGGCGTCGGCAGGATGGTCGGATCGCCATCGACGGTGGGGAACTGCGAGATGACCTCGTCGAGGTTGGCGTCGCCGTAGGTGAACTCGCTCCGGTTGTTCACGAAGAGGGGCACGCCGCCGCTCGGCGCGTCGGAGCCGAAGATCTGGCCCGAGAAGGCCGGCGCGCTGCCGCAGACATAGGCGTCTGCGGTGTCGCCCGAGGTGTCGGGCGTCGTATCGGCGGTCGTGTCGGCAGTGGTATCGGCCGTGGTATCTGTACCGGTGTCGGCCGTCGTATCGGGGTCTACCGTCGTGTCGGCCTCGCTCGTATCTGCAGCGCCCGTGTCGGAGCTGCTCGTATCGGTGCGGCCCGTGTCGGTCGAAGAACCACCGCCGCCCGTGGAGCGCGCCGGATCTTCCGGGTCGCTGGAGCAGGCAACAAGCGCGACAAGCGAGAGAGCGAACAGGGGACGAAGAGAAACGGTATGCATGGTCGGCCTCGGTGGGCGGTGATTTCGAAGAAAAGCAGGCCCCCTGCCTAGGCGCAGGACCAAGTCGCAGCGACCTGAGAATCAGGCCCACGGCGCGGCTGTCCCGCTAGGTCACAGCCCTTCATTCGTCAACCGCTCGGACCGTTTGAGGCATCTCACCTACCCTGCTAGGTGGATCGTTCCCCGCGGCCATTGAGGCAGTTTTCATGCAGATCCCCAGACTCTTCCCGCTCCCCATGCTCGCGCTGCTCGCGAGCTGTGCGGCCCAGGCTGATCCAGCGCGCGGTAGAACCGGCGGCGGCAGCGACACGGGAACGACACAAACCGATAGCGGGGGCCTCGACACCGGCGCCGCAGATACCAGCGCCGACACGGCTGAAGACACCGGCGCTGCAGACACCAGCACCGACACCACGCCGGCCGGTCCGACCATCGAGATTGCAACCTGGAACACAGCCCGATTCTTCGACCGGGTCTGTGATTCAGGCAGGTGTGACGCGGGGCAGAACGACTACGAAGAGCTGCCCTCCGCGGCGCAGTTCCAATACAAGACATCCCAGCTCGCCACCGGCATCACCCGTCAGGATGCCGACATCATGCTCCTGCAGGAGGTGGAGTCGCAGGATTGCATCGATGCCCTCATCGCCGCCCTGCCCGCCGGACGCTGGCCCGTCGCGGTGCTCGGTGAGATGGGTCAGGACGCCTCGGTCGATGTCGCCATTCTGGCCAATGGAGAGCTCGTCGATGTCATCCGCCACAGGAGCGTGGCGTTGCCACTACCGTCGGGCGGTTCGACGACCTTCACGCGCGAATTCCTTGAGGTCGAGCTCCTCATCCAAGGCCGTCCCGTCACGGTCTTCTCCGCCCACTTCCGCTCCAAGAGCAACGACGACCCGGCCCGCCGGCTCGCTGAGGCCCGCGGAGCAGCAGCGATTGTCGCCGCCTCTGCCGCCGCATCGCCTGACTCACTCGTTGTACTCGGCGGCGACCTCAACGATACCCCGGACTCGGAGCCGCTGCTCTCGCTCACCTCTCCCGGCATCCTCGTGCGGGTCGCTTCGGACATCGTCCCCAACGACTGGACCTACGCCTTCAATTCACAGCGAGACGCCATCGACCACCTGCTCATCGCGACCACCGCCTCGGGCGGCTACGTCGCTGGCTCAGCGACCGTGTTCCGCGACGCAACCGGCGGTCTCCTGACCTCGGATCACGCCTCGCTTCGGGCCAGTTTCTACCTGCCCTGAGGGGGCGCGACGCGCAACGAGGGGACCTTCTCCACGGGGATTTCTCCGCGCATGACAGCCTCAATCTGCGCGGGGGAGATGGGGTAGCCACCGCGAATCGCAACGGGCTCGCCCTTCTCCTTCGCATACTGCAGGTAGGCCTTCCACTCGGCTTCAAACGAGGTGAACTCCTCCTCGGCCTCCTCCTCGCGCTCTTCTGCGAGCTCCTCGATCTGATGAGAGGCTGTGGCGCGCGTCACACCGGCGGGCAGCGGCCGCTCGCCGCGCTCGATGCGGGCCTGGGCCTCCTCGCGCGAGATGCGTCCCATCTTCCAGAGGCGGTAGTTCTGCACCACCGTGCCGAGCTCCTTGTTCCGGTCGGGTCCGGAAAAGTCCATCGCCATCGACTCTCTGACGCCCGGCGTCTTGATGTCGCGGATTTTGTCTTCGGGGATGATGCGGGGCTTCACGACGTAGGGGGAGTAGTCGGGCACACCCGAGAACATGTCCCACATCGGAGAGGCCATGGCGTCCGGACGGCCCATCGGCGGTACGCCAAGGATGCGGGTCATGGTCGCGAAGACCGACTGGAAGGAGTAGTTCACGAAGCTGATGTAGCCGCGCTTGGCCCAGGGGCTGATGACGAAGGCGAAGACGCGGTGAGAGTCCACGTGGTCTTCACAGCCCTGCGGGTCGTCCTCGACCACGAAGATGGCGGTCTTCTTCCAGTACTCGCTCTGTGAGAGGCCCTCGGTCAGCCGACCGATGGCGAAGTCGTTGTCGGCGACCTGCGCTTCGGGCGTGGGGTTGCCGGGGGTGGTGCCGCCCGTGTGGTCGTTCGGCATCAGCATGTAGGTGAACTTTGCCAACTTGCCCTGGCTGATCTTGCGGAGCACATACTCGGCACGGTCGGTATCGCGGACGCCCATGGAGTAGAAGAAGCCGCCGGGGTAGGCGCGGTCCGAGAAGGCAAAGGGCTGGCGACCGTCCTGCGAGCGGGCAAACATGCCGGTGATCTCGCCGTAGATTTGAACGCTGATGTCGCGGTCCATCAGGTGGGTAAAGAAGTTTCCGTTGGTCGGCGTGGTCGTCTCCGCCACCTGATAGGCATCGAACATTCCGCTGCGATCCGACTCGACCCAGGAGCGCTCCACGAAGTCGTTCAGGAAGCCCGAGGTGAGCATGATGTGGCCCATGTCGGAGTCTTCGACCTCGTCGTAGAAGTTTGCGGAGAAGGCGAACTCATCGACGAATGCATGCTGGTTCGGCGTGATATCGCGGCCCCAGACAACCAGGCTCGGGTCGACGTTGAGCCCACGGTCCGAGATGTCGCCGAAGACGCAGTCCAAGGTCTTGTTCTCCTTCACGACGAGGATGACATGCTCGATGGGGGTGTAGTCGCCCGGGTTGACCGGCACGGGGAAGAAGTCGTCGCACTCGACCGGGAAGGTGGTGAGGGACCGGAGCGCGTTGGAGACCACCTGCGCCGTCGTGCCAGCAATGTCGAGACCCGTGAGCGGCACGAAGCTGACGCTGCCGTCCATGGCTACCTTGGAAGAGCGGCCTAGGCTGGGGCCGCTTCCAAAGCCCTTCCCCTCTGCGACGACCAGCTTCTGACCGTCTGGCGTCACGGCACTCCCGGAAGGGTACCAGGCGGTGGGCATCGAGCCGATGAAAGAGAGGTCGGAGGTCGCCAGCACGGAGACCGCGTTGTCGACGCCGCGGGTCACGTAGAGGCGGCTGCCATCCGGCGAGATTTCAACATCGTTCACATTGCTGCGGAGGAGCGGGCTTCCGTCGTTTGTCAGAACGTCAGACTCGACGACGCGGACGCGACGGGTGACCGTCCAGTCGGAGACCCGAACCTCAACAAGCTCGTCTGCACCGGAGACCGCGATCCAGAGTTTGCTACCATCGGCGGAGGCCTGCATGCCCATGGGGCCTCGACCAACATCAACTGGCTCGCCAACCTGACCCGTGACCGTGTTGACCACCTGGATGTCGGAGGTGACGTGCGACGAGACGACGATGGTCTCGGTACCGGGGATGCGCTCCACGTCCCAGACACCGGAAGAGACGGCGTAGGTGTTGGCCACGGCTTCGGGCGTCCCGAGGCGAGCGGTATCGAGCGCGAGCAGGCGGCTTCCTTCAGCCTCGCCCACGTAGAGGCGGCTGCCATCGGCCGAGAGCGTCATGCCCGAGGTGACGATGGGGAGTTCGGTGCTCACGGCAAGCGCGATTTCGCCGGTGGTGGCGTTGACGTCGAAGGCGTCGACCCGCTTGGTAGAGCCGGAAGAGACGTAGAGCCTGCTGCCGTCGGCGGAGAGCGCAATGCCGTAGTAGGCCTCGTCGAGCGAGACGTCCTGCACGATGGAGCCGTCGGCGGTGCTGAGCACGATGATGCGCCGGTCGTCGATGCTGGTGCTCAAGACGAAGACAACGGGGAGCGACGGGTGGACGACCAGGTTGGACGGGAAGCCAGGTACCGCGGTCGTACTGCCCGGCGAGCTAAGGCGGCGGCCACCAAGTGCAACGATGCCCGAGCCATCATTGGCGCCTGCTTCGAGCTTCGCAGCCTCGGTGGGAACCGGGTTGCAGACAACATCGGGGACAACCCAGACATCCTCGGTCCCGCTTCCGTCGGCGTCGCCGCTGCCACCGGTCGTGTCAGTTGCAGCAGAGCCGTCGCCGCTGCCGTCGGAGGCATCGCCGCTTCCGTCGGCGATATCGGTGATCGCCGCGCTCTCCTTGTCGTCGCCGCAGGCGATAAGGGAGCCGGAGAGGAGGAGACAGAGGAGGGGCAGGTGTCTCATGGCAAACCCGGTATGGGAGGTGGGGGTGCGCAGCGCGCCAGACGTATTGGGCTGGGGGCTACCTGCCCTTTCCTACGCGCAGGTGTCAACCCTGTGACGGTTCTACCAGCGCCAGGTCGGCAGCCCTAGGGCCAGTCCTGATCCGCGTTGTCGAGGCGCGACAGCAGATCGGGCGGGCTGATCACGCGGACCGCCTTGCCGTAACCCCGGACCCAGCGAACGAAGTCGATGGTGATTTGAAGTTGGAAGCTGACGGTGAACCCTTCTCCGTTCGGCAAATCCTTGGGTTCGCCCTGCGATGGGTGAAGCCGCGTGGTGTTGAACCAGGTGCGCCAGAAGGGGCGGAAGGCCAACTCGATGGTCTCGACCGGCGCACCTTCGCGCGGGAGCCACGACCCAAAGGCATGCTCCCAGAGCTTGCGGGGATCGTACTCGTTGATCGAGGGGTAGAGGAACTGCTTGCTAAGCTTCCGTATGGAGCGGATGCGGGCCGTCTGAAAGATGCGCTGCTCGCGGATCCGATCGGTGTCGGGCGAATCGATGATGTTGCCGTAGAGCTGCACACCCTCGTCGGTGAAGAGAAGGGTCCAAGGCTGGACCTCCTCGCGGAGAAGCCCACCGTCAAACTTCTCATACTCGATCTCAATCTCATGCAGGCCAACCAGCGCATCCACCAGCTCGTCCAGCAGGTCGGAGGCGATGGTCGGGCTCAGGATCCGGGTCTTGGAGACCAGCATGCTATCGAAGGAGCGCTGCGCCTTCGCCTTCTCGGGAGAGTCGGGATCGAGCGACGCGAAGGCGTGGTCGCAGGCCTTCTGGAGTTCGTCAGCAAGCGCGGTCTCGCGCAAGTGAGGGAAAGCGTTGATGGCAAGGCGCAGCGCGGCCACCCGGAGCGCCGTGATGTCGGAGCCGTCGGCGAGTGCTGCCTTGGAGCGGATCTCGAGCACCTCGTTGTTGTGCTGCCGCGTCTCTTCGAAATCATCCGGCATCTTGAGAACCAGCGCCTTGAGCCAGTTGCGCGCCGTCTTCTCATCTTTGCCTACGGCATCGACCACCTGTTTGACCGTGGCCCGCCCGTTCCGCAGAAGGAAAAGCGTAAACTTCACATGGCTGACCAGCCCCTCGGCTTTGCTGTCGACCTTGCTGGCTGCGGCCCCTAAGACCTTGGCAACCTGCTTGGTTGGTTGCTTGGTGCCGCTTGCGCGCCTGTTTCCATCCTTCATTGCCCACCCGGTGGAGAATCGGTTCCAGTGGCAGCTTCTCTAGGCGATCTTGCTACAACTCCGCAAATGGCGGCGTATGGGGATGGACAAACTCGCACACCCAGGTGGAACGAATCTTCCACCCTGCGCAAGATATTGAAACTCGAAAGGGTGCGATATCACGCGCCATCGCAGCTCCCAACCACCGGTGGGCCACTCCCCGGCTCCCC
>CAIQPA010000637.1 GCA_903873545.1 uncultured delta proteobacterium | reverse complement strand
TGGACGGCTACGCGATCGTCGACAACACCTCGGGCGAGGCCTGGGAGAATGTGAACCTGAGCCTCACCGCCGGCACCCCCATCTCCTTCAAGATGGACCTCCGCACCCCTGTGCAGCCGCAGCGCCCGGACATGACGGGCTACGGCCTGCTCGACCAGGCCTCCATGGCGCCGCCGCCGCCGATGGCCGCGCGGGGCATGGCAGCAGCGATGGCCATGCCGATGCAGGAGGCGCTCGACAGCTACGAGTACGATGCACCGGGCGCAGCGGTCATGCCTGGACGGGCCTACGGCGGCGCGCCGATGGGCAAGAGCGCGGGTCGGGTGGCCGCACCTCCCGCCGTCTTTGGCGGCCAGGCGCTGCCCTCCGCAGAGGCGGAAGGCGCCGATATGGGCGCCCTCTTCCGGTACGACATCCCCGTGCCCATCTCGGTGGCCAACGGCGCCAGCGTGCTGGTCCCCATCGTTCACGCGATGCTCGATGGCGCCGATGCGCTCGTCTTCGAGCCGGGCAACGGGGCCGCCAGCCAGGTGCACCCCTACCGGGCGCTGCACATCAAGAACACGGGCAAGACCCCCATCCAGCCGGCGCCGATTACCGTCTACTCCGACAGCGCCTACGCCGGCTCCGCCGTGGCCCCCTACATCGGCCTCGGACAGAGCGCGGTGGTGCCCTTCGGCATCGAGAGCGATGTCTCGGTGTCGACCACCACGAACGACCACCGCGGCGCGGCGACCCTCATCAAGATGGATGGCGGCAACATCTACACCCAGTCCGAGTACACCGTTACCGACGAGGTCTCCGTCGATAGCGCCCTGCCCGACGGCGCGAAGCTGTTCGTCAAGATCGCACGCCGGCAGGACTACGCGCTCAAACTCCCCGCAGGCGCGACCAAGGAGGACCACCCCGGCTTCTACCTCGTCGCACTTCCCGTGACCAAGACGGGCGCCTCCACCTTCGAGATCGAGCAGTCGACCCGCTCGACCACCACCCTGGCCATCAACGCGACCGAGCTGCCGGACCTGATCGGCGCCTACCTCTCGGGCGGAAAGGCCCGCCCCGAGGTGACGCGGCAGCTGCAGGAGCTCAACAACAAGCTGCGCGAGATGGCGACCATCAACACCGGTCTCGACAGCATCCGACAGCTGCGGGGCGACCTGCAGAACCGGACCCAGGAGCTGCGGCAGAACCTGGCCGCCATCGGCACCTCGACGACCAACGCCGACCTGCGCGACACGCTGCTGGACCGCCTCGCCAACTCCGAGAAGGAGCTCGAGAAGCTGGTGGGCCGGCTGGTCGAGGGCCAAGAGCGCTCCTCGCGGCTCCGCATCGAGGCCTCGGAGCTGCTCAAGAGCATCACGCTGGGTGAGTAGGCGCCGGCAGCGGCGCCACCCGTCGACCGGTTAGGTCAGGTCGACGCGGAGGAGGGTGTTGCCGAGGTAGAGGTAGTCGCCATGGGTGACATCGCTCTTGCCGGCAATCTTCACGTAGGTGCCGTTGGTCGAGCCAAGGTCCTCGAGGATGGCGGTGCCATCGTCGGAGCCGAGCAGACGGGCATGCTTGGTCGAGAGGTGGGCGTCGGAGGTGAAGGCGATGGAGGAGCCCTCGCCGCCGATGGTCAGCTCGTTGTTCGAGGAGGTGGCCGAGAGGCCGGGCTTTCCACCCTCGAGGATCTGGAGGAGGCGGAAGGTGCCCTTGCGGCGCGGGCTGGTGAGCAGCAGCGTGCCGTCGGCGGTGGGGTGGCTCTCGGCCGGGTTGACGAGGTCGTAGCGGAAGAGCTGGTTGCCGGTGCGGATGATGTCGCCGGCCTTGAGCACGGCGGTGCCGCGGACACGGAGGAAGGTGCCGTTGCTGCTGTGGTCAGCAATCTGGATGCGGCCCTGCGTCTTGGTGAGGGTGGCGTG
>CAIQPA010000636.1 GCA_903873545.1 uncultured delta proteobacterium | reverse complement strand
GGCTTTGCAGGAGCGATGCTGCTGCGCTAGCCTTGGAGACTGCACCCAGACTCGGATGAAGTGATGCTGTCAGGCAAGGAGTTACATCGCGATTTTCGCGCTGCAGCGTGGGCTGGTCCGCCGGAGGTGGACAACTTTGTGCATCAGGTAGGCGAGGCCGATGCACAGGACATGCTCTTTCTGCTCGGCATCGTGCTGGATAGGCGGGCGCAGGGCGAAGGGCGTCATCATGTGCTCCGTTGCGCAGTCTTCCAGAAGCTTGGTGAGAGCGCCAAGCACCGCGACCTCTTTCCCCACTATCTCCGTTCGTTGAAGCAGGCCGACCCGGCGGCGCGCAAGGCGTTGGTCGATGCGGCGCAGCGCTGTAACAACGTGGCCTATCACGGAGAGTTGGTTCAGCTCTTCAAGGATGTCGACCCAGCGATCCGTCAGGCCGCGGGTGCGATTGCGAGCAAGGTGGGTGGCAAAACGCTCTTTGGGCATCTCGTCGACATGTGCGGTCGGCCCGATTTCCCCGGCCGCATCGAGGCTGTGGACGCCCTGGTCGTGCTGGCCGGCTACCACGCCATCCCCGCGATGCACGGCTGCGTTGCGGTGGGCACCACGGATGAGAAGCTCCACGCCATCAAGTATCTGGGCAACCAGGAGCTCGTGTCGAAGAATCGGCTGGGAGCGCTGGAGGCGCTGAACCAGGTGCTCGAGGACCCCATCGAGCAGGTGAAGCACGAGGCAATCAGCGCCTTCGGACGCGTCGCCGAAGAGGAAGAGTTTATCGCCTATGTGGGTTCGCGGCTGGCGAACGCGCCGGTGTCGACGGTCAAGGTGACGCTGCGTGCGATGGGTCGGTACACCTCGCTCCGCGTGATCGGGCTCATGCGTGAGCAGTTCGGTTACGGCCCGCGGTCGGTCCGGCTGGCGGTGCTCGACGCGCTCGAGAACATCGGCACCGAGGATGTGCTCCCGCTGCTGGCGGAGGCGCTCAACCACAAGCAGATCAATGTGCGCCTACGGGCGGCGGAGGTGCTTCAGTCGCTGGCGAAGGCTGGACGATTCGAGGTGTCACGGACCATCCTCTGGCTGCTCCGGAGCCGCGACGTGGAGGTCAAGCGCATCGCCGCCGACCTTGCCAAGAAGGTGGGCGACACCGACGGCCGGCTCTGGCCGCAGCTGCTCCGCTTCCTTCGCGACGAGGACTGGTGGGTGCGTGAGCGGATCACCGACGCACTGGTCGAGATGGCCGGCACCTCACTGACGCGGCACGTTGTGGGCTTCCTGACGGACGGCTCCGACGTGGTGCGGCGTTACGGCATCGAGATGCTGATGCGGCTGGCCGATCCGAACTCACTCGGCGCGCTGGTCCGCGCTGCGACGAGCGATACCGACTGGTGGGTGCGTGAGCGGGCGCTGGAGGCGATTGGGGTGCTGCGCGACGCGCGCTCGGTGCCCTACATCATCGAGATCATGAACCAGCAGCCGGAGCTGCGCCTGACGGCGATCGCTTCGCTGCTCGCGATTGCGGATTCGACGGCGGTTGCGGCGATCGCAGGGCTGCTCGATGTGGAAGACGCCGATGTGGTGGTGGCCGCACTGCAGGCGCTCGAGCATCTGAACGACGCATCGCAGGTTCCGCGGGTGCTCGAGATGGTGCACCACGCCGATCTGAAGATCCGGAACATGGCGCTCGACATGGTGCAGAAGTGGAACCTCACCTCGCAGCTCCGTGACGGCGCGCAGACGGTGGTTCGCTCGCTCTCCACGCTCGACCGGCTGCTCTATGCGACTGCCAAGGCGGGCGGCGACGACCTCATGCTGACCTCGGGCAATAAGCCCTACATCAAGCGGCTCGGCGAGATGATCCCGCTGGCCAACAATGTGCTCTCGAACGAGCAGATTGAGGCGCTCCTGCTGCCTCAGTTGACGGCGGCGCAGCGCGACTCGCTCTCGAACCTTCGCGACGTCGACTTCTCGCACGAGGTGAAGAGCGAGGCCCTCCGCTTCCGCGTCAATGTCTTCCGGAGCAATGGCGGCCTCTCGGCGGTCTTCCGGGTGGTCAAGAACGAGATCCTGGCGATGGAGTCGCTTGGGCTCCCCGAGGTGGTCACCAAGTTCGGCGATCTCAAGAACGGCCTGGTGTTGGTTGGCGGTCCGACGGGCTCGGGCAAGTCGACGACGCTGGCTGCGATCATCGACTACATCAACCGCTCTCACCCCAAGCACATCATCACGCTGGAGGACCCCATCGAGGTGCTCCACACGCCCAAGCAGTGCATGATCAACCAGCGGGAGATCGGCACCCACTCGCACACCTTCCCGAACGCGCTCCGCGCGACGCTGCGTGAAGACCCCGACGTCATCCTGGTCGGCGAGATGCGCGACCTGACCACCATCCAGTTCGCCATCACGGCGGCCGAGACGGGCCACCTTGTCTTCGGTACGGTGCACACCGCGACAGCCGACACGAGCGTCGATCGGCTCATCAACGCCTTCCCGGCCGGCCAGCAGCCGCAGGTGCGCTCGATCCTGGCCAACTCGCTCCGGGCGGTGGTCTGTCAGTATCTGATCCCCAAGCGGGACCAGTCGGGCCGCGTCCTGGCGCTCGAGGTGATGCTCAACAACGAGCCGGTCGCCAACCTCATCCGCAAGGGCAAGACCTACCAGATCCCCAACGTGGTCGCGACCTCGCGGGAGATCGGCATGCAGAGCATGGACAACGAGCTGGTCCGGCTCTTCAAGTCGGGGCTGATCTCGTCGGAGGAAGCCTACATGCGTTCGGTGAACAAGAAGGAGTTCGAGGCTGTGGTGGTGGAGCACGAGACGGGCTCCCGTCCCGCGGTCTCCTCCGTCAGTCCGTTGAGCGACGCCGGCGGCACCAGCTCCTCCACACCAGCGCTGAAGGGGTAAGATGGCACGCCTCGACTCCTTTTTGCGTCTCGTTGTGGAACAGGCCGCCAGCGACCTCCACTTTTCGGCCGGCACGGTCCCCACAATTCGTCACGATGGCGACCTGCTGCGGCTCCCTTTCCGGACGATGTCGGAGACGGAGACCCGTCGCTTCCTGCTTGAGATCCTGACGCCCGAGCAGCGGACCCGCTTTGCGGCGCAGAACGAGTTCGACTTCGTCTACGCGCTCGAGGGGATCGGCCGCTTCCGGGCCAACTATTTCCAGCAGGCGCGCGGCATGGGCGCGGTCTTCCGGATTATCCCGGACACCATCCCCTCGGTTGCCGATCTGGGGTTGCCGGCTGCGGTGAAGAAGCTGACGGAGATCGCCAACGGGCTCGTTCTGGTCACCGGTCCGACCGGCGCCGGCAAGACGACGACGCTGGCTGCGATTGTCAGCGAGATCAACCGGGTTCAGCCGCGCCACATCATCACGATCGAGGACCCGATCGAGTTCATCCATCTGCCCATGCGGTCGCTTGTGACGCAGCGTCAGGTGGGCATCCATGCGGAGTCCTTCTCTGCGGCGCTGCGGTCGGCGCTGCGGGAGTCGCCGGATGTGATTGTGGTGGGCGAGATGCGCGACCTGGAGACCATCCAGCTTGCGCTCTCTGCGGCAGAAACGGGCGTGCTGGTCTTCGGGACGCTGCACACGAACTCGGCTGCGACGGCCATCGATCGGATCATCGATGCGGCGCCGGAAGAGGCGCGCGAGCAGGTGCGTGGCATCCTGTCGGTGCTGCTCCGAGGCATTGTGGCGCAGCACCTTGTGAAGCGGTCGAGCGGCGAGGGGCGGGTTGCCGTGCTGGAGATTTTGCTCCAGAGTTTTGCAGTTTCCCACATGATCCGCGAAGGGAAGGTGCACCAGATTGATGGTCTGCTTCAGTCGTCGGAAAACGCTGGAACAGGCATGATCAGTCTGGACACCTGTCTGCTCAATTACATGCGACAGGGCATCATTACGGTTGAAGATGGGCTGCGGATCGCCAAGGATCCGGAGCACCTGCGTCAGATGACGCTCGACATTGCTGAGGACTAACAGGCAAAATGTCGACCCAGGACACACAGAAGCTCATCGAGACCGCGAAGCAGATGGAGGCGCGCGGCCAGATTGAGCCGGCGCTCGAGGCCTTCAAGCGGGCGGGTGCGGTCGAAGAGGCGGCACGCCTGCTGCTGAACACCAAGCGCGAAGATGAGGCTGGCGGCCTGCTGCTGCAGAGCCTGCGGCTGATGGTGGTGCAGGGGAAGTTGGACCAGCGTGCGGTGGAGGCGCTGCCGCCCGAGGGCAAGCGTCGGCTGCTGAAGGCTGCGATCTGCTTTTCGCGCGGGAAGAACGCCGAGCTGGCCATCGACATCATGGTGCTGCTGGGCGAGGTGCCGCGCGCGGTGGAGTTCCTGACGAAGATGGGCGACCCGGTCCGGGCGCAGCAGCTGCAGGCAGACTTCCGCAAGAAGGGCTCCGGGGTGCAGTTTGCTCCGCAGGCGGCGCCCGCGACGGCGAGCCGGGCGCTGGGGGTGATGAACCTCGACGCAGCAAAGCGGCTGGAGGCGGAAGGCAAGTTCCAGCTCGCGATGGAGGCCTACATTCAGCTGCGGCAGCTAGGCTCTGCGGCGCGCATGGCCCGCATGCTCAAGCAGCCGGAGCAGGCTGCGAAGCTCTTCTCCGACGGCGCGATGCCCTACGAGAGCGCGCTCTGCCACCTCGAACTCGGCGACACAGGCAAGGCGCTCGACCAGTTCTGCCGCGTGCCGCGTGACGATGCCCGTTACCGCGAAGCCGCGATGCAGGCCATCAAGATGGCCTCTGGCCTGAACGCGCTCGACTTTGTGCTCGAGAACTTCCTGTCGAGTTTTGTGCGGCAGCCTCCGACCAGCAACCGAGAGGCCGAGGCCTTCTACGAGCTCGGTCGGCTCTACCAGCGGCACGACTTTGTAGAGAACGCGCGCGACGCCTTCGGCAAGCTGCTGGAGGTTGCGCCCAACTACAAAGACACGCGCGACCGGGTGGAGCAGATCGACCGCGATGCGCGCGGCTCGGCGATGGTCTACGATAAAATTATGCGGGAAGATCAGGCCTTCCGGTCGGGCGAGTCGGACGTGAAGCGGGCCGGCTACTTTGAGCGGAACCTGCCCGAACTGCCCGATCTTCCGGGCCTGCCTGCGCTGCCTGCGCTGCCTGCGACGCCGTCGCCGATGGCTCGGCCGTCCGGCAGTGTCCCGGCGATCGCGGCGCCCGCGCTTCCGCCCACAGGGGCTCGGCAGGCCGAGGCTGGTCCGACGAACGACTTCCCGGTGGTGCGCCAGGAGATGTCCTCTGGTTCTGCGCCCATCACGCCTCCGGCCGATTGGAAGGGGCTCGTCGAGGGGTCGATGCTGGGCGCCCGCTACAAGCTCGAAAAGAAGCTCGGCGAAGGCGGCATGGCCTCCGTCTTCCGGGCCCACGATCTGGAGCTCGACGAGCGGGTGGCCATCAAGGTCTTCACCCAGACGATGGAAGACGAGAACATGGTGGCCCGGTTCAAGCAGGAGCTCACCCTCTCGCGTAAGCTGAGCCACCCGAACATCATCCGGCTCTACGACATCGGCACCTTCTTGGGGTACCGGTTCATCTCGATGGAGCTGCTCGAGGGCAACGACCTCAACCACTACATGGGCAAGCCCATGGAGCTGCGTCAGGGGCTCAACTGGATGATTCAGGCCTGCCGCGGTCTCGAGGCGGCCCACCAGCGGGGTGTTGTCCATCGCGACATCAAGCCGCACAACATTTTTGTCTGCAACGATGGCGCCATCAAGGTCATGGACTTCGGCATCGCCAAGCGGCAGGAGAGCCCGGGCATGACGGTGGGCAACATGATCGCCGGTACGCCGGACTACATGTCGCCGGAGCAGATCAGCGGCTTCTCATCGGTCACCCACTCAACCGACGTCTATGCGCTCGGCATCACCGCCTACCAGATGTTCACGGGCAAGCTGCCCTTCGAGCACCCTGAGCTCCTTCCGCTGCTGATGAAGCATCTGAACGAGCAGCCGACGCCGCCGCGGACCATCGTTCCATCGCTGCCGGAGAGCCTGGAGGCGGTCATCCTCAAGCTGATCGAGAAGAAGGCGACCAACCGCTATCAGAGCTGCGCCGAGGCCGCACAGGCCTTCGACGCGGTGCTCAAGTCTCTTCCGAAGTAGTCGGGTCGACCCAGCGGAGGTCCTCCAAGATCGAGGTGGCGATGCGCTCCATCCAGAGGTGGTGCATGGCGC
>CAIQPA010000635.1 GCA_903873545.1 uncultured delta proteobacterium | reverse complement strand
GCCAGCTTGCGATAGGGCGCGCGGGCAAAGAGCGAGGGGGCAGAGATGGGGCCGCGGGGCGGCCGCCGAACTTCGGTTGTCTGGAGTGTGAGCGTCATCGCACGGCGCCGTAGCAGAGCAGAGGGAGGAGGGCGAGTTGGGTGCACACTGTCATCAAGGCAAGGGGAGGGCGCATCATGTGACATCGCCAGTTGAAGCGGGTATCGCTGCGCGGAATCCCCCTCCGCGTGAGTCGCCATGTCTTGGACCTTCGACAACATCCCCGACCAGACCGGCCGCACTGCTATCATCACCGGCGCCAACACCGGCCTTGGATTTGAGACGGCCCGCATGCTGGCGCAGCGTGGCGCCCATGTGGTCCTCGCCTGCCGCAACCTGGGCAAGGGGTCGGAGGCGCTTCGCCGCATCCTCGAGCTCCGGCCCTCCGGCTCCGTCACGCTCGAGTCGCTCGACCTCTCCGACCTTGGCTCCATCGCCTCCTTCGCCCAGAAGACGCTGGCGACCCAGCCCCGCATCGACCTGCTCATCAACAACGCCGGCGTCATGGTCCCGCCCCGCGGCAAGACGGCGCAGGGGTTCGAACTCCAGTTCGGAACCAACCACCTGGGCCACTTCGCGCTCACCGCGCCGCTGCTGCCCCGCCTCGCCAAGCAGCCTGGCGCCCGCGTGGTTGTAGTGGCCAGCATGGCGCAGCGCTTCGGGAGCATCTCGATTGACGACCCCAACTGGGAGCACCGCCGCTACAACGGCTGGCTGGCCTACGGGCAGAGCAAGCTCGCCAACATGATGTTTGCGCTCGAGTTACAGCGCCGGCTTGCGGCTGCGGGCTCTGGGCTCATCGCAACGGCGGCGCATCCGGGTTGGACGGCGACCGACCTGCAGCGCTCCGACCCGATGTCGAACCTCTTCAACCCGCTCCTTGCGATGCCGGTTGCGAAGGGGGCGCTCACCACGCTGCGTGCGGCAACCGAGCCCTCCGTGAAGGGTGGCAGCTACTCGGGGCCTACGGGCTTTGCCGGAATGTGGGGCGAGTCGGGAGAGGTCTCGATTCCCAGCAAGGCGACCGATGCTGATATCGCATCCAAGCTCTGGGCCAAAAGCGAACAGCTCACGGGCGTTCGCTACGACTTCTCCGCGCTCGGCGGCTGACCTGCCACGATTGGCACTTCGCGCGGGGCCAGATTCGTTGACAGCCCGCGTCATCTGCCGTAGCGGCGCGCCGAATCCCACTACCCCCATTCTCGCTTTCAACGAGGCCTCCCGTATGAAATTTCGCACGCTATGTACGCTTTCGCTCCTCGTCCTCGCCGCTTGCAGCGGGGACTCTGATACCGACACCGACACCGGTACCGACACGGCCGTTGAGGACACTGGCTCGGGCTCCGACACGGGTACCGACACCACCGTGACCGACACGGGTACCGACACCACCGTTGACGACACGGGCACCGACACGACCGTCGATACCGGCACCGACACGACGGTAGACACGGGCACCGACACATCGCCTCCTGATGCCGTCTGCGGCAACGGTGTCATCGAAGCGGGCGAGGTCTGCGACGACGGCAACACGGTTAGCACCGACAGCTGCGCGGCCGACTGCACGCCCACCTTCTGCGGCGACGGCATCGCCAACGGCGTCGAGCCCTGTGACGGCGCCGACCTCGGCACCTTTGCCTGCACCGACTTCGGCTTCGACGGCGGCACCATTGCCTGCTCGTCCATCTGCGACATCGACAACGCGGGCTGCACGAGGAACCCCCGCTGCGGCGACGGCGTCGTCGATGCCGGCGAGGCCTGTGACGACGGCAATACAGATGACACCGACAGCTGCACCCGCGCCTGCCTGGCGGCGGCCTGCGGCGACGGCATCGTTCAGACCGACGAGGCCTGTGACGACGCGAACACCGACAACACCGATGCCTGCACCAACGCATGTGCCATTGCTGCCTGCGGCGACAACTTCGTGCAGTCGGGCGAGACCTGCGACGATGGCAACACGGAGAGCACCGACGGCTGCACCGCGACCTGCAACGATGCTGCCTGCGGCGACAACTTCATCCAGCCCGGCGAGGTCTGCGACGACGGCAACACGGATAGCACCGACGGCTGCACCGCGACCTGCAACGATGCCGCCTGCGGCGACGGCTTTGAGCAGGCCGGCGAAGAGTGCGATGACGGCAACGCCGAGAGCACCGACAGCTGCACGGCCACCTGCACCGTCGCCATCTGCGGCGACAACTTCGTGCAGGCCGGCGAGGAGTGCGATGATGGCAACATCGAGAGCACCGACAGCTGCACTGCCACCTGCACCATCGCCATCTGTGGCGACGGCTTCACCCAGTCCGGCGAGGGCTGCGACGACGCCAACTTCGACGACACCGACGAGTGCACCACAGCCTGCGCGCTGCCGAGCTGCGGCGACGGCTTCGTGCAGTCGGACGAGGCCTGTGACGACGCCAACACCGACAACACGGACGGCTGCACCAACACCTGCACCGCTGCAGCCTGCGGCGACGGCTTCGTGCAGTCCGGCGAGGCCTGCGACGACGCCAACACCGTGACCGAGTCCTGCCTGTATGGCGAGCTTGGTTGCGAGGTCTGCGACGCCACCTGCGCGCTGGTGGCCGGTGCCACCGCCTACTGCGGAGACGGCGCGGAGAACCCGGGCGAGGGCTGCGACGACGGCAACACGGAGCTTGAGTCCTGCCAGTATGGCCAGACGGGCTGCCAGGTCTGCGACGTGACCTGCGACCTCGTCGCCGGCGCGACCGCCTTCTGCGGCGACGGCACGAGCAACGGCCCCGAGACCTGCGACGACAGCAACACCACCACCGAGGAGTGCGACTACGCCACCACCTCCTGCGACGTCTGCGACAGCAGCTGCACCACGGTCGCCGGCGACACCGACCTCTGCGGCGATGGCAACGTCGATGCCGGCGAAGGCTGCGACGATGGTAACACGACCACCGAGGCCTGCGCCTACGGCGACACGAGCTGCAGCGTCTGCGACAGCGCCTGCACGTTGGTAGCCGGCGCGACCGAGTACTGCGGAGACGGCATCACCAACCCCTCCGAGACCTGCGACGACGGCAACGCCGTCACCGAGGAGTGCGACTACGCCACCACCTCGTGCGACGTCTGCGACAACAGCTGCCAGACCATCGCCGGTGAGACCGACTTCTGCGGCGACGCCACCGTTGACCCCACCGAGGGCTGCGACCTCGGCACCGACAACTCCGACACCAACGCGCTCGGCTGCAAGCTCGACTGCACCGTCCCGGTCTGGCCCCCGACCGCGCCCTGGTACACCGACACCACCTGCGACCTCCCCACCTGCGACGAGTCTGCCACCATCTCGACCGACACCGCCGGCGACTGGACGGTCACCTACGAGACCCTCACCAGCGACTGCGGAAACCTCTCCAACTTCGAGCCCCGCCTCGTCGTCGGCAACACCAAGACCGGCACGCCCCACCCGCTCGATGTCGCCGGCAACTGCGACTACACCACGATCGACACGCTCCGCTTCGTGGACGGCGCCTTCAAGGACGACACCCTCATCACCTGCGAGGTCCGCAACCGTGAGGCCGGCATTGTCGAGATGAGTCAGAGCACCGTCGTCTTCGGCGACGGCACCGCGACGGGCACGGCCACCTCGATTCTGACCAACATCCCCACCATTCCGGGCCTTGTTGAAGTGCCGGGCGGCCGCTGCACCGCGACCTTTGCCATCACGATGACCCGCATCCTGGATTAACCTGGGACTGCGAGCGGAGGCGCCCTCCCGCGTGAGCGGTCAGGGCGCTTCGCCGTTTTTGAGAGCCACAAACGGAGGGAACATGGCCCGCATTCTCTATCTTCATGGTCTTGAGAGTTCACCCAACGCCGGCAAGGCCACCCGCCTCCGCGAGGAGGGCCACGAGGTCGTTGGTCCGCAGCTCGACAACGCGCCCGACCTGACGGAATCCATCGCTACCGCTCAGGAGGCTCTGGATGCGGCCCTCGCAGCGGGTGGCGTGGATGTCGTCGTTGCCTCCAGCCGTGGCGGCGCTGTCGCCACGGCGCTCAACCCGCGCGGCGTGCCAATGCTGCTCCTCTGTCCGGCCTGGAAGCGCTTCGGCCTCGACGCCCGCATCTCCGGCCCGGTCCGCATCCTCCACGCGGCCGCAGACGACCTCGTCCCGCTCGCCGACTCGGTCGAGCTGCTGGCACGCAGCGGTCTGCCGGCAGCCTGGCTCACGGTGGTCGGGATAGAGCACCGCTTGCATGACGACGACGCAACCGCGGCCATGTTTGCCGCGGTCCTCGAACTCGCAGGCGCGACCGGCTAGACGCCGAGCAACTTGAAGAAGTCGTTGCCCTTGTCATCCACCAGGATGAAGGCGGGGAAGTCCACGACCTCAATCTTCCAGACCGCCTCCATGCCCAGTTCGGACATGTCGAGGACCTCGACCTTCTTGATGCTCTCCGAGGCCAGGAT